>CAIKWU010000001.1 GCA_903831155.1 uncultured Planctomycetaceae bacterium
CGGCCGCCGGCGACGACCAGCGGGCCGAGCAGGTGTTCGACCGGCTCCGCGACCTCGACCTCGTGCTCGCCGTCGGCCGCATCGGCGACTGGGTGATCGTGTCGCTCGGAGACTCCGCCGACCACCTCGACAAGCTGGCGGTTCCCGGAAGCGGCAGGCGGGCGCTCATCGATCTGCCCGCCTTCGCACCGCTCCGCGCCGACGCCTCCAAGCCGATCACGGCGGTGTCCTACGTGAGCGAGTCGTTCGCCGAGGCGATCGCCGACCCACGGGCCGGTTTCGACGCGATGCTCTCGGTGGTCGACGAGGCCTGTGCCCGCGGCGACCTGTCGGACGAGGCCATCGCCGACATCCGCGGGCTCGCGGAGCGGGCCGTCGGCGAGTATGGCCGAAGGCTGCCGGAGCCGGGCCCGTGGATGGGATACTCGTTCATGACCGACAGCGGTTACGAGGGCTATGCCTGGAACTGGTCCCGGAATCAGCTGCTCGACGGCACCAGCCGGCTCGACCTCCTCGAGCACGTCGGCGGTGCCCCGCTCGCGGTCCTGGTGACGCGACTGCGGTCGGACCGGGGGGCGTTCGACACCGCCGTCGAGATGGCCGCGGCCGCCTGGCAGCTCGCACAACGGCACGGCCGGCCCCGGATGGCGGAGCATGAACGCGCCGCGTTCGACTCGTTCGCCGAGCGCTTCACGCCCCTGGCCGCCCGGCTCGCCTCCACGCTGGACGACAAGCTGATCCCGAGCCTCGCCGACGGGCAGGTCGGGCTGGTCCTCGACGCCAAGGGTCGCACGAAGAAACCGCAACGGCGGCTGCCGGCGTCGGCTGACCCGCTGACGCTCCTCGAGCCGGGTATCGTGCTGCCGCTCGCCGACCCGAAGCTCTTCCGGGAGGGGCTCAGCGACCTGTTCGAACTGGCCGACGAGATCACCGAGGCGGTGCGCAGCCTCGACCCCGACGCCGTGCCGGACGACTACCGCATTCCCGAGCCGGAGCGGACCAAGCAGGAGGAGGGGAGCGTCTGGGCCTGGACGCTGGTGAACGCCGGCCTCGACGACCAGATCCGGCCGGCCATCGGCGTGGGTGCCGACGCGGCCGTGTTGACACTGGTACCCAAGCAGGCAGGTCGGGTGATGGTGGAAAGCGAACTGGAGACCGGCGCCCAGTTGACGACGTTCGACGAGCCCCTGGCGGGTGCGGCCGCCATCGACGTGGCCGGCGTGCTCGACGCAGTCCGGCCCTGGGTCGTCTACCTCACGCGGTACGGATGCGTGCAGCAGCGCGAGGGCCGCGTCGATCCGGGCCGGGAACTGTCCGCCGACGATGAGACGCCCGAGGCCCGGGAGGCGCTCGAGCACGCGGCCGTGATCATCGAGGCGCTGAAGTCGCTGCGGGTCGCCGTGGCGGAGACGTCGTCGCGGGACGGCGCACTCGTGACCCACTGGCGGAACGTGATCCGCGACATGCCGGCGAAGTGATCGCCGTCAGCGGAGCGTGCCTCGAACGAGGATGTCGCCGCCGGGGAACGAGACGTCCTCCACCTGCAGCCGGGGCATGTCGGCGATCGGGGGCGATGCGGCCGCGCCACCGCCGCCGATGATCACCGGCGCCACGAAGGCCCAGACCTCGTCGATCTGGCCGGCGGCGAACATGCCGGCGAGCAGCGTCGGCCCTCCCTCCACGAGCAGGTTCGTGAGCCGACGCCGGCCGAGGTCGCGGAGCAGTTCCGCCATGCGGGCGGCAGGATCACCCTCGCCGCTCCTCCACACCTCGCAACCCGCCGCCGCGAGGGCCGCCACGCGGTCGGCCGGGGCTCGCGGACCGACCGCCACCAGCACCGGAACCTCGCAGGCGGTGCGAACGAGGCCGCTCGCCAGAGGCAGCCGGGCCATGCCATCGATCACGATCCGCAGGGGATGCCGCGGGCCGGCGGCCTCCGCGGGCCGCGCGGTGAGCAGCGGATCGTCGGCGAGGGCAGTGCCGATGCCCACGGCGATCGCGTCGACCCGGCTGCGGAGGTCGTGGACGAGACCACGGGACGCGGGCGAAGAAATCCAGCGGTCCTGCCCCGCGGCGGTCGCGAGCCGACCGTCGAGGCTCATGGCCCACTTGGCGATCACCCACGGACGGTGTCCGGTGACGAGCCTGCGGAACGGCGCCGTGAGTCGCTCGGCCTCGGCGGCCAGCAGGCCGGTCTCGACCGCGACGCCGCCGCGCCGCAGCGACTCGATGCCCCTGCCCGCCACCTCGGGAAACGGGTCGCCCGCCGCGACCACCACGCGGGCGATGCCCGCCGCGAGGATCGCGTCGGTGCACGGAGGTGTCTTGCCGCGATGGCAACACGGCTCGAGCGTGGCGTAGAGCGTCCCGCCGCGAGCCTTCGGGCCGGCGGCGGAGAGCGCGACGACCTCCGCATGCGGACCGCCGAACCGCTCGTGCCAACCCTCGCCCACGATCTCGGTGCCGACGGCGACGACGGCGCCGACCTGGGGATTCGGCTCGACGAAGCCGCCACCCCGGCGGGCGAGCTCGAGGGCCCGCCGCATCGCCGCCTCGTCGAAGGGCGTGAACGCCATGGGCGGTCAGGTGGGCGTCCAGATGACCTTCTTCTCGCCGCCCGCCGCCGGGGACGACTCACCACCGGGCGTCCAGAGCTTGCCGGCCTCGGCGGCCGGTGCGGCCGCCGGAACGGCCCCGCCAGCAGCCGCCGCGCCACCGGGCATCGCCCGTCCGGCCAACGCCGAGAGATCGATGCCGGCCTCCATCATCACCTCGGCGAACGCCTGGATCACCTGCTGGTCCCGGCCGTGCTCCCGGCGGACGTGCTCGAGGAGTCGCACCACGTCGGCCTCGTCGCCCCGCTGCAGCCGCACGCGCAGCTCCAGCACATCGAGCATGCCGTCGCTGGCCTTCAGTTCCCTCGCGATGCTCCTCAGTTCGGCGATGATCTCGAGCCTGCGGCCGCTCGACTCGGCCCGCTCCTCCAGCAACCCGAGGGCCTCCCAGCGATCGGGGGGCGTGGCGTCGGATCGTGCGTTGACCGCCTCCGCGGCCAGGCCGGCGGCCCGCTCGAAACCCGCCCCCATGGCGGTCACGAGCACGCCGCGAAGGTCGTCGATCGAGAGGCTCGCCATGTCGAGCCGGTGCCAGCGAAGCGGTGGCACGTCATCGGCGAAGGGCTTGGTCGAGGCGATCGTCGGCGGAGCCTTCAGGCCGAGACGGTCCCGCATCGCCGTCCACGCTGCCGACGCATCGGGCCGCCGGGACGTTGCCTCCCCCTCGCTCACGAGCGCCTCCACGCGGCGTGCCGACTGCGGGTCTGCCAGCGCCTCGCGGGGCGTCTTGCCGAGCAGTTCGGGCAGGGGCGTCTCGGGCCAGACGGAGAGGAACCGATCCCAGAGGGCCTTGCGCTGTTCGGCAAGCAGGGCGTCGAACACCGAGGGCTCACCCGCCGGCGTCGGCGCCGGAGCGGACGCCGGGGGCTGCATGCGAAACTGCGCTCCCATCAGCCATGCCGTGGGCGCCACCGCCGGCATCGCGTCGGTCGTCTCCCCGCTGCCGAAGGCGCAGCCGAGCGCCGTCTCCACGGCGGACCTTGCCAGCTCGACGTCGGGGGCGAACCCCTGCAGCACGGCCTCGGGCTCGCGATCAGTCTGACGGCCGAAGATGAGGAGCGTCGACAAGAGCCTGGCCGGCGAACCCTCGTCGTAGACCCGCCAGGCGGACCGCGGCGGAGCCGCGTTCCGCGCGACCCACTGTGCCCGGTCGAAGGCCGCCTGATCGAAACGGCCCGCGTGCCGAATCCTGTCCTCCATCAGTTCGATGGCGGCGCTCCCCTCCTCACCCGCCGGCACGGTCAGCGCCGCCAGGCGGCTCACGAACCTCACGACCGGCGAACGGTCGGGATCGGCCTCCGTCTCGAGCGCGATCGCACGGCCGGTTGCCTCGACCGCATCGTCGACCGGCGTGGCCCGCAGCCGGGCCACGGCCAGCCAGGCCTCGGACGCCTCGACGGGCCGGGCGAGCATCTCGCAGATCACGGCGATGTTGGTGAAGAGTTCCCGGGATTCCCCCGCCACCCCCTTGAGGCTCCGGAACGTGGTCAGGGCCTTCGCGAGCCGCCAGTGGCGGGCGTGGTCGAGGGCCGCGTCGAACTCCAACCGCCAGGGCGAGTCGTCTGCCGTGGTCTCGAGCCCGACCCGCGTTCGCAGGGCTGCCGGAACCCCGGACGAGCCGACGACCGCCGTGAGGATCCTCCGCTCCTCCTCGTTGCCGAGCCCCGTGTCGGCGAGCCAGTCGACGATCCCCTGGGCAAAGCCGACGTGGCCAAGTTGGGCCGCCGCCTGAACGAGCGTGGCCGCGATCCGCACCAGTTCGGCCGCTGCCTCGCCCCCCGCCGCCGCGGCAGCCATGCGCGCCGTGTCGAACGACGCGGCGGCCTCCTGCATCCGCCCGGCGATCGCGTCGGTGATGGCCGCGTGGCCGAGAGCGAGCGGGTTCTCCGGGAAGGCGTCGAGGAAAGCGCGGCTGCTCGCGGCCGCCTCCGCGTACCGCTTCGATCCCAGCTCCAGTTTCGTGCGCGTGGCCATCAGGCAGGCTCGGCGGGGATGCTTCTCCTCCAGCCGCTTCACCTGGTCGAGGGCGGCGGAGATCTGGTCACCCTCGACGAGCGTCTCGAGCTGCTCGAGGTCGCCGACGAGGTCGGCACAGCAGAACTTGATCTTCTTGCCGCTGCCGCCGGGGCAGGGGGCGTAGGTGTCGATCGCCATGCGCGGAAGAACTCCGGGAGACCGGGAAAACGCCGAGTGAAACCGCGTTGGAATGTACCAGAGGCGCATGGCGGCGAAAGCGGCCGTGGCGGTTGCCCCGCGCTGAATGCGACTGCATACTTGTCGCGACTGGCGCTCGGTTGGCGGCCGCACGCGTCGAAGGCTCGTTTCGTGCAGCAGCCCCGCATCATCATCGTCGATTCCGCCGGCGGCACCGCCCTGCCCTATTCGCGGCTCGTGGCGAGGCTCCAGCCGCTGGAACTTCGTGTCGAGACGTCGCTCGAGGCGGCGCTCGCCACGCTGGCCCGCGATTCGTGGGATCTCGGCGTCGTCACGGCCCGCTCGGGTCCGACGGCCGACGTGCTCTACGCCGCCCTCCGCAGGGCCGACCCGCAGCTGCCGGTGGTGGTGGTCGATCCAAAGCCCGGTGTCGACACCGCCCGCGCCTGCCTCCACGCCGGCGCCGGGGACTACCTCGACATCGCCCGCGTGGAGACCGACCTGGAGGATGCGCTCGAGCGGCTCCTGCTCGCATCGCGACGCCGGGCCCAGGAGGAGGTGCTCCGGCGGGCGGTCGAGCGGCCCTACTCCTTCGCCGAGTTCCTCGGCGAGAGCACCGCCATGCAGCACGTCTACTCGGTCATCGACCGCGTGGCGACCAGTTCCGTGGACGTGCTCGTGACCGGCGAGACGGGCACCGGCAAGGAGCTCGTGGCCCGGGCGATCCATTCCCGGAGCCGGCGGGCCGAGGGACCGTTCGTGCCGGTCGACTGCGGCGCGATCCCCGACGCCCTGATCGAGAGCGAACTCTTCGGCCACGAGCGCGGAGCCTTCACCGGCGCCGACGCGCGGCGGATGGGGCTCGTCGAGTTTGCCGACGGCGGCACGCTGTTCCTCGACGAGGTGGGTGAGCTGCCCCTGCCTCTCCAGGCAAAACTGCTCCGCGTGCTTCAGGAGCGGCGGGTGCGCCGCGTCGGGGCCCGCCAGGAGAACCCCGTCGACGTCCGGGTGGTCGCCGCCACGTCCCGCGACATCGACCAGATGGTGCAGCGGGGCGAGTTTCGCCGCGACCTCTTCTACCGCATCAACGTGGTGCGGATCGACCTGCCGCCGCTCCGCGCGCGGGGTGACGACATCGGCCTCCTCGCCGAGCACTTCGCCAACAAGGCGGCCCACGAGATGGGGCGGAGTGTCGGCGGACTCTCGACCGACGTCTACCAGGTGCTCAAGGGCTACCACTGGCCGGGGAACGTCCGTGAACTGCAGAACGTGGTCCGCCGCGCGATCGCGATGACGCGGTCCCCGATGGCCGGCATCGACGACCTGCCCGACGAACTGGTGGCCGCGGCGGGCCGCACGGTCGGCGCCGAGGCGGGCGCGGTCGGATTCTTCGCCCAGCGTGCCGAGCACGTCGCCCGGTTCGAGAAGCAGTTCCTCACCGACCTGCTCACCCGGCACCTCGGCGACGTGTCGGCCGCGGCCCGCGAGGCCCGCCTGCCGCGGGGCACGCTCTACCGGCTGATGAAGGGGCACGGGCTCGACGGAGGCCAGTTCCGCAGGTGAGCGGGGCTGTACCCTGCCGCCGGCAACGCGGCGTCAGCCCTTCTTCCTGCGGTCCCAGGTCTGGCCCGCCTTGTACCGCGTGGCCCGCTCGATGAGCTCCTCGTTCTTCGTGATCCCGAGGACCTGATCGAGGGCCTTGGCGAACTCCGCCTTGTGGGCATCGCGGAGCTTCTGGTGGTGGGCCAGTTCCACCACGCTCCGGCACGCTGCCTCGGCGAGCGCGGGGTCGTCGAGGTAGGGCGCCACGAACCGGAAGGTCTCGATCGTACGGATGGCGTTGGCCCGTTGCAGGATCCGCGCCCGGTCCTCGTTCCGCCGGCAGAGGGCCATCGTCCTCGTGAGCAGCTCGAGTTTCTGTCCGTCGTTGAGCTTGTTGTCGGGCAATGGCGCGATCCTGATCAGCGCGCCGAGGAGCAGCTCCCGCTCCTTGTCGTCGGTCGCCGCGGCGAGGAGGTCGAGGAGCCGGTCCTTCACGGTGGCGTCGGGCCATTTCGAGAGGGCGTCGAGCCCCTGCGACCGCTTCGCCGGATCGACGACCATCGCATCCACGATCGCCATCACCTGCGGGCCGCCCACCCGGGCCAGCGCCGGAAGCAGGGCCCGCTGGGCCTCGTCGCCGGCCGCCGCGTAGCGATCGACCAGCGCCGCGACCGAGTTGCTGGCGTCACGGCCCGTCGCGCAGACCGCGGTGATGGCGAGTTCCGCGTTCTTTCGCTCGTCGCCGGTCGCTTTCAGGAGCGAGTCGACCATCGCCGGAACCTCGGCGGCACCGCCGAATCTCGCGAGCGCCCGCATGGCCGCCTGCCGCACGGCAGCGTCGTCGTCGACCGCCGCCTTCACGAGGATGGGCAGCGACCCGCGGTCCCGGCGCTCGGCGAGCACGTCGATCACGACGGCCCGGGCAGCCGGCGTGCCGCCGGCTGCCGCCGACCGAACCGCCTCGGCGGCGCCCGCGCCGGAAATCTCCACGAGCCCCCGGCGGGCCGCTGCTCGTTCGGGATCCGCCGCCGCCAGCGACGTCACGAGCGTGGCCGCCTCCGCCGAGCCGCCGAGCCTGCCCACGAGCCGCAGCGCGGCGGCGCGGACGGCCGCCTCCTTCGAGGCGTCGAGCGCTCCGCGGGCCGCGGGAACGGCGGCCGGATCACCGCGGTCCGCGAGAGCCAGCAGCAGCACGACCTGGGTCTCGGGCTCGAGTGCAGGGAGCTTGTCCGCGACGGCCCGGGTGAACCACTCGCCGCCGAGGCCGTGCCTCACGCGGTCAAGGGCGATGGCCCGCGCATCGGGATCAGCGCCGGCGAGAAACGCGAGCACCTGGTCGGCGGCCTGTCGCGCGGCGGAAGACGGCGACTCCGCAGCCACGACCATCGCCGACAGGATTGCGGCAAGGACCATCGAATGGGCAACGTGCCTGACGGTGTCGGTCATCGATGAGAGCTCCGCGAAAGCAGGGTGTGTGGGGCCGCAGGCAGGCGTCAGCGGGAGGCGGTGTCGTCGAGGCAGTCGAGCACGCCGCTCCTCGCCGCGACGCGGACGGCCCGGTCACGGTGCGTCGTCGGCGACGGGCCGACCATGGCGGCGACGGCCTCGTAGATGGCCCTCGCAGCCGACCGATCCCCGGCGGCGAGCAACGCGTCGGCGCACGCCAGCCGGGCATCGATGACGGCCGCCGCGACCGGACCGGGGGCGGGCGTCACCGCGGCCAGTGCGGCATCGGCCTCGGCGGTGGCGATCCGGCCGAGTGCGGCCGCCGCGGCGGCCGCGGTGGTCGCGTCGCCCGTGAGAAGCGCCGCCAGCGGCGCCACGCTCGCGGCGTCGCGGCGGCCGCCGAGCGAGGAGATGATGCCGATCCGCAGGTCGCCGCGGAGGCTGCCCAGCGCCTGCCGCAGGGCCGCGGCCGCTTCCGGGGCCGGAATCCGCTCCAGCGCGAACCTCGCCATGTGCGAGTCGTCGACGTCGCCGAGCCGTGCCGCAAGCACGGGAACCGCGGCCTTCGTGCCGATCATCGAGAGCTTCCGGCAGGCGAACTCCCTGGCTCCCCGAGACGACGACCCCGACACGATCGTCCCCAGCCGCCGCTCCAGGTCGGAGGTCAATGCGGCATCACCGTGGGCGGCCACCACGGCGGCGTCGATGAGGGCCAGCGGCGCGGCGTCAGCCCCCCAGTCGAAACCTGCGAGGGCCGTGAAGGGAGCGTCGAGGGTGGTCGTGTCGAACGGCATCGATGGTTCTCCGAGTCAGAGCGTCCAGGGTTCCCGGCGGGCGCGGTCGAGGAGGCGATCGGCCTCCTCGTCGTTCACGAAGCGCTGCGCCGTGCGGTCCCACTCGAGCGACCGCTCGAGCCGCCGCGCGAGGCTGAGCAGGTGCGGAGCAGTCATGGTGTTGACCGCCACCTCGATGTCGCGGAACGGCCGCTGCCGCGTCTTCACGCACTCGATGAAGTCGCCGTAGATGCCCCCCGTGCCGGCGTAGACGGGTACCGCCCGGGCCGCGGCGGTGCCGCCGTCGCCGCGGATCGTGATGCCGCGGCTGTGGGACACGGTGGACGCGGTGTCGTCCGGACGCAGCTGTTTCGGGCGGTTGCAGTGGACCTCGACGCCATTGGGGTAGACGAGCGTGGCGTAGGCGCTGGCCTTGCCGTCCGCCGCGGCAGGATGCCAGATCACCTTCGCAGGCTGCAGATCGAGGAGGCCGGCTGCGAAGATCGTGCCGCCGAAGTTGTGGGCGCCCCAGTCGGTCAGGCTCCCGCCTGAATAGTCAATGTACGACCTCCAGCTGTTGCCGCCCGTGCCGAAGTTGCCGTCGCAGCGGCCGGGGTTGTAGGGCTCCCACGGCGCAGGGCCGAGCCAGAGTTCCCAGTCGATGTCGGCAGGCGCGGCCATGCCCGGGAGATAGCAGGCCATCGACGACGGACCGGGATCGATGTCGACCGACGTGACCCGGCCGAGCTCGCCGGCCCAGCAGGGGTCAACGATTTCGCGGTAGTCCTCGAGCACCCGCTGACTGCCCCCCGACACCACCCGGCCATAGCGGCGGGCTGCCTGGATCATGAGCGGGCCCTCACGGAGCGTGAGTGTCTCGGGCTTCTGCAGATAGAGATCCTTGCCCGCCCGGCAGGCGGCAATCGTCATGATCGCATGCCAGTGATCGGGCGTGGCGACATGGACCGCGTCGATGTCGTCGCGATCGAGAAGTTCGCGGAAGTCGGTGTAGGCGGCGCAGTCCCTGGTGCCGTACTTCTCGTCGACGCGGTCCTTGGCGTCCTCCCGCCACTTCTGCCGCACGTCGCAGACCGCGACGTACTGCACGTCGGGCCGGCCGAGAAACGACCGCTGGTCGCCCGAACCCATGTTGCCCAAGCCGATGCCCCCCATCACGATCCGGTCACTGGCGGGCGGAGTGACGGCGTCACCGAGCGCCTTCGAGGTGATCACGTAGGGCAACGCGATCGCGGCGGCCGTGGCCTCGAGGAAACCGCGACGACTCGTGGATGCATGCTTGGTCACGGGTGGCTCCTTCGGCTGCGGGCGGTCGGCCGCTGAACTCGCCGAAATGTAATGCCCGCCGCAGCCGGCAACAAACCATGAACGGGTGAGAACCCCTGCTGTTCCAGACGCCTGCTGCCGGAGGCCCCGGACGTTCCTCAGCGGTCGTTCGCCTCGTCGAGCGGCCTGATCCAGACGTTGCGGAACCGCACCGGGCTGCCGTGGTCCTGCAGGAAGAGCGGTCCTCGGCCGGTTTTTCGCAGGGTCGCTTCGATCCTGCGGAGGTGGTCGGTCACGCCGTGCCGGTACGGGATGTAGGGCGACCGCGGCTCGGTGAACTCGATGCCGTCCTGCACGAGCTTCCCGTTGAGCCAGGCGGTGATCCGCCCCGGCGTCGCCACCGCGCCGTTGGGTCCCCGCCGCGGGGCGACGAAGCGGATGTCGTAGACCTGCCACTCCCCGGTCGGCCGCGCGGCGTTCACCAGTGGCCTGCCGAACCGGTAGAGCGCCCCTTCGTCCTGGTCGGTCGGGGGATCCGCGGCGAAGGAGTCGAAGATCTGCATCTCGTAATGGCCGTGGATGTAGAGCCCGCTGTTGCCCTTGGCGACCGGCGAGGTCATGAACTCCGCGTGGATGTCGGCGTCGCGAAAGACGGCCGCGGAGACGAGGTGGTTGGCGTGCCCCTTCGAGCGGCCCATCACGAGCGTGCCGTCCTCGACCTTCCAGTCGATCGGGCCGCCGTCCATGGCCGTGAACTTCGGGCCGCCGGGCTCGCTGCCATCGCCGAACAGCACGATCGCACCGGGCGGCGGCGGCACCGGCAGCCGATCCTGGGCCGGGCGAAACGCGGCGGCGGCCTGCGGGGGCTCGATGCCGCGAAGCGTGCGGTCGGCGTGGTCGGCGAACCGCCGCCAGTCCTCCTCGAGAAGATCGTGCCTGCCCGAGCGGACGTGGTAGCCGATCGTGCGGCCCACGGGCGTGTCGACGGCGGGCCACTCGGTGGTGCCGAGCCCCTCCAGCCCGAACAGCCTCCAGGCGGGTTCGGCGGCGACGGCGGCGAGGAACTCCCCCTTCGGATCGGCCCAGCGGTCTTCGACCGCGCTGGCCACGTAGAGCGGCCGCGGTGCGGTCATCGCGAGCGTCACGTGGGCGTCGACGGGGAGGTCGGACTCGCGGTCGGCATACGTGCGGAACGCGGGGCAGAACCAGTGCGGAAACCTTCGCGTGATCGCCTCGATCGTCTCGCCGTAGTTCCGCCGCTCGAGGGCCGCGCCGCCACACCCGGACTCGTTCGAGACCACCATCGCGAACCGCTCGTCGCAGGCCCCGGCCCAGACGGCCGCCTTGCCGTTCCGCGAGTGGCCCACGACGATCACTCGGGTGGCGTCCACTTCCGGCAGCGTCACGAGCCAGTCGAGGATCCTCGAGAGCTGCCACGCCCAGGTCGCGATCGCGCCTGGCTCATCGGCCTGCTCGGCGGCGTCGGGCGTCGGGCGGAGCCAGGCCAGGGCGCTCGCCGCGCGGCCGTCGGCACGATCGGGAAAGACGTCCCCGTAGCAGGCGGTGGCCACTCCGTAGCCGCGGGCGAGCAGGTGCTCGACCGGCCAGCGTCGTGCGTGTGCCGCCCGCGAGGACTCGGTGGCCCTGTGATCGACGATGCCGTTCCTGGCATCGTCGGGCAGCCAGGCCTCGCAGAGCCGGATACCGGGATCCGGGTGCTCCGCCTGGTTGCCCTTGAAGTTCAAGTGCAGGAACACCGGCACCGGCCTGTCGGCCTCGGGCAGGTAGAGCAGCACGTCGGTGGTCGGGGCGCCGTCGCGATCGCCGAGCCGAAGCCGGGCCTGGAGCCGCGTCGCCCTGACGCCGTCCGCCAGCGTCGCCTCGGCACGATCGACGGCGCCGGCGGCGCTCACGGGCACCGCGGGCAGTCGGCGGCCGTAGACGGACGTTTCAAGAAGCTCGAACTGGTGGGGGCGAGATCGTGCTTTCCACTCGTCTGCCGTGGCAGCCGGACTGCCGTCGGGTCCTGCGAGCACATCGGGCAGCGTGTACGGCCGCACGGCCGACTCATCCTGGTTGGCCTGCTCCGCCGCCCCGGCATCGATCGCCGTCGCCGAGATCACCCCGCACAGGATCCCATACCAGACATGTCGCGCGGTCGTCATCGACGGCCCCCACAGTGGATCGCCACGAGTCGGCGATCGCCATCGCCATGTTGTACCCTATGGCCTCGGGAACCGGGGAGCCGCGATGCCGCTGCCATCGAGTCGTCGGATGTTCTGCCGAGCGGCGGTGGCCGCCGTGACGGGCACGTCCATTCCATCCGTCCGCGGATCCGGGTCGAGCCGGAGCGACGCCGTGTCGCTCCGCATCAGGGACGTCCGCACGGCGTTTCGCGATCACCGGTATCGCACCCCCTACAAGTTCGGCGGCGCGCCCGTGGATCGCGTCACGATGCTCCACGTCGAGATCGACACCGAGACGCCGGACGGCCGTGTCGTGACCGGCACCGGTGCGATGCCGCTCGGCAATGTCTGGGCGTTTCCGGCAAGAAACCTCCCTTACCAGTCGACGCTCGAAGCGATGAAGGCGCTCGCCGGGCGAATCGCGGCCTGCGTGGCCGGCTGCACGTCGGCGGCGCATCCGCTCGAGTTCTGGCACCTCCTCGAGCCCGAGTTCCTCGCGGCGGCGGCCAGCGAGTCGCGGCGGCTCGCGCTGCCGGTGCCGATCCCGAAGCTCGCCACGCTCGTGGTGGCCAGCCCGTTCGACGCGGCGCTGCACGACGCCTGCGGCAGGGCGCTCGGCCGCAGCAGCTTCCTGACGGTCACGCCCGAGCTCGTGGGCCACGACCTCTCCCGCTATCTCGGCCGGGAGTTTGCGGGGGCGAGCCTGCAGCACGTGATCCGCCAGCGGCCCGCCGACACGGTGCCGCTCTTCCATTCGGTCGGCGGCAGTGATCCGCTGACCGCGTCCGAGGCCGACGCCGCGGGCGTGCCCCGCGACGGCCTGCCGCGGACGCTCGCCGAATGGATCCGGTTCAACGGCCTCTCGAACCTCAAGATCAAACTCCAGGGCGAGTCGCTCGACTGGGACATCGCCCGCACGCTCGACGTCGACCGCATCGCCCGCGAGACGAGGCCCGATGCCGCCTGGCGCTCCTGCGTCGATTTCAACGAGCGGTGTCCGAACGTCGACTACGTGCTCGAGTACCTCCGCCGGGTGAGGGAGGGCTCGCCCCGGTGCCTCGAGAGCATCCTCTACGTGGAGCAGCCCACGGCCCGCGACCTGACCGCCCCGCCCCGGAACGACATGCACGCCGCCGCGAAGCTCCGGCCGGTCGTGATCGACGAGTCGCTCACCGACCTGGAGACGCTCCTGATTGCCCGCGACCTGGGCTACACCGGCGTGGCGCTCAAGGCATGCAAGGGGCAGTCGCACTCGCTGCTCATGGCGGCGGCGGCGCGGAAGCACGGCATGTTCGTCTGCGTGCAGGACCTCACCTGTCCGGGCGCCGCGCTCGTGCACTCCGCCGGCATCGCAGCCTGGGTGCCGGGCGTGGCCGGCATCGAGGCCAACGCCCGGCAGTACGTGCCGGAGGCCAGCCGCGGGTGGGACGATCGGCTACCGGGCATCTTTCGCGTGACCGACGGGGTGCTGGACACGGCCTGCCTGGCCGACCGACCGGGCCTCGGAGCCGGGACGTGAGCCGCCGCATGTCGCGCCGGCAGGACTCTCCGGCCTCTCGATTCACGTCCACGTGACAGCCGACGCCCTGAAACCCCGTGGAAATGCGGCCGTTTTTCCCAACCGGATTTGGCACGGCTCGTGCAGTGTCTCCTTCCGGCGGAAGCCGGTCGGCGCGATCGGCTCGGGATCACCATCAGCGGCACCGCGACGCGGGGCCGATCACGACGAGGAGAAGACCATGAAAAAGATCGAAGCGATCATCCGCCACTTCAAGCTCGAAGAGGTCAAGGACGCCCTCAACGCGCTGGGGGTGAAGGGCATGACCGTGACCGAGGTCCGCGGCTTCGGCCGGCAGAAGGGACACACCGAGACCTACCGCGGCGCGGAGTACTCCGTCGACTTCCTGCCGAAGGTGAAGATCGAGGTCGTCGTGGGCGACGACGAGGCCCAGGCGGTGATCAGCAAGATCATGACCACCGCCCGCACCGGCCAGGTGGGCGACGGCAAGATCTTCGTGACGAATCTCGCCGAGGTCGTCCGCATTCGCACCGGTGAGACCGCGGCAGCCGCGATCTAGTTTCGTTTCAGCGCAGGCGGGCCTCCGTGGCCCCGGCTGCCTGGCCCGTTCGGGGCAAGCCTGGCTTGCCCCGGACGGGCGGCAGCCGACTTCGAGCCGGCCGACCCGCACGCCTCAGAGGTTCATGCCCAGGTATCCGCCGGCCGCATCGCTGGCGGCCTGCTCGCGGGCGAGCCGCTCCAGGGCCCGGGAGAGATCGCCCGCCGCGATGTAGTGGTCGAACTCGACCTCCAAGGCGTGCTTCGCGGCCAGCCTCAGCCATTCGACCGCCGGCTGCGTGAGCCAGTCGCACGTTTCCCGGTCGAGGACGATTTCCAGGTCGCTCCCGATCGTCTTCGCGTCGGCATCGTCGGTCAGCACGGTGCCCTCGAACCGAAACCGCACCCAGCCGAGATCCGGATCGTTCGTGAATCGGAAGGTGCAGCCGCCCTCGGTAAGGTAGTAGGCGTTGCGGGTGCCGTGGGCGGCCACGGCCCGCTGCATCCGCTCGAGCCTGGCTCGGTACACGGGCGACGCATCGAGCGGGATGTCGAACCGGGGCACGCTCCGCAACGGCGTGCATTCGAACGTGATCGCAACGGCGGGAACAGGCTGGGCATCGCTCATGGTGGGACGATTGTATCGCGGTGTCGCTGTGGCGGCAGCGGTGGCGGCCCTCGGTTGCCACCGGGCCTCAGCCCCGTTCGCGACCGCCGACACCGCCACTCGTGCGGCGGTCCGGGTCGCGGAAACGCAGCCGCTGATGGGCGTGGCGTGGACGATCACGGTGTTCGCCGTCGATCGGGCGGAGGGGCGCCGGGCAATCGCCGCGGGCTTCGCGGAAGCCGGGCGGATCGAACGCCTCCTCTCCGACTACGACCCGGCGAGCGAACTCTCCCGGCTCTCCGCCGCGGCACCGACGGCGGTCCCGCTGCGCGTCGGCGATGATCTCTGGGCCGTGCTCGAGCGGGCGGACGAGATCCACCGGCTCACCGATGGGGCCTTCGACATCACCGTGGGGCCCCTGACTTCGCTGTGGCGTCAGTCACGACGGTCCGGCCACCTGCCGCGGTCCGACAAGCTGGCCGCGGCCCGGGAGGCCGTGGGTGGCAGCCTGCTCGTTCTCGACCCGGTCGCCCACACCGTGGCCCTGACGCGAACGGGAATGCGGCTCGATCCCGGCGGCATCGGCATGGGCTATGCCGCCGACCGCGTGCTCGCGGTGCTCCGCGAGCACGGCATCGAGTCGGCGATGGTCGATGCCTCCGGCGACGTCGTGGTGTCCGGTCCGCCGCCCGGCACGAATGGCTGGCGAATCCAGGTCGCCGGCATGCCCGGCACGGACGATGGCGGCGGCCTGGTGCTCCGCGACGCGGCCGTGACCACGTCGGGCGACGCCAACCAGTTCATCGAGATCGACGGCCGCCGCTACAGCCACATCGTCGATCCACGCACGGGGCTCGGGGTGGACGGACCGGCGGCCGTCACGGTGATCGCGGCCGACGGCATCACCGCCGACGCCGTCGCCACCGCCGCCAGCGTGCTGGGACCCGATGCCGGGCCGGCCACCATCGCGAGGTTTCCCGGCGTCGCAGCCCGGTTCGTCTGGCTGGATGGGCAAGCCCGGAGAACTTTCTCAACGGCCGGATGGCCAGGCCGATGACGGCGGCGGCACCCGTTTTTCCCAGCCTGCCGCGGCGTGGGCCGAGTTTGACGATTGGGACAAGTTTGCGGGTGATGCAGGCCGATACCTGATGTGCTGCCGCTGCGCCTTGGCGTACGCGGAGTGCGGGCACGAAGTCGGGGGGCGACGTGCCGGGACGAGGCCGTGTTCACACGTGGCCAAGCCCCCCTCGGCGCAGCGGCGGCATTTCGAGCCAGGTTTCGTCCCCGAGACCGCCGGCCCTGCCGGCGCCCCGCCGTGCACCGACTCGCCCGACAGCTCTGGGTGGCCTTCACGAGCCTCACGCTCGTCGCCAGCGGATGCGCGCCGCGCCAGCCCTTCTACTTCTTCGAGGACGGCGACCTCTCGCACTACGTGGGCGCGATCCAGAAACTCGAGTATCCCGACAGCGACCAGCCGCCGCTCGACGAGGCGGCCGGCACCACCGAGCCGCTGACTCTCTCGAACCCGTCGTTCGACAACGTCTGGGAGGTGTCGCTGGAGGAGGCGATTCGCACGGCCCTCGAGAACGGCAAGGTGCTCCGCAACCTCGGCGGCCGGTTCGCGAGCTTCGGCGGCCCCCGGCCGCAGACGGGCGAGCCCCCCGTCTCGCTGCTCACGAGCCCGCCGCAGACGCCCACTGTTTACGACCCGTCGATCGTCGAGACCGACCCGTTCCGCGGCGTCGAGAGCGCGCTGGCCCTGTTCGACGCCCAGCTCTCCAGTTCGCTCACCTGGGAGCGGCTGAACCGACCGCAGAACTTCAACAGCGGCACCGGCGCCAGGATCTTCCCGCAGCAGCTGCTCGGCGATCAGGGCAACTGGACCTCCGGCATCCAGAAGCGGACGGCCACCGGTGCGACCTGGGGCTTCTCCAACTCGACGATCTACGACAACAACAACTCACCGATCCGGGAAGTGCCCTCCACCTGGACGACCAACTACGACTTCACCTTCAACCAGCCGCTCCTCCAGGGCGCGGGCGTCACCTACAACCGGATCGCGGGCCCCGACTTCTTCGACAACCTGTACGGCCGGCCGAACTTCCGCGGCGTCCTGCTCGCCCGCATCAACGCCGATATCTCGCTGGCGGATTTCGAGGCGGGCGTCCGGAACCTGGTCAGCGACACCGAGCAGTCGTACTGGGAGCTCTACTTCGCCTACCGCAACCTCGAGGCCCGCAAGGCTGGCCGCGACAGCTCGCTGGAGGCGTGGCGGAAAGTGCACGCCCTCTACGTCGAGCAGTCCCGCGGCGGCGAGGCCGACAAGGAGGCCCAGGCCCGCGAGCAGTACTTCTTCTTCCGCGGCGAGGTCGAGTCGGCGCTCACGGACGTCTACCGCTGCGAGAACCGCCTCCGCTACATGATGGGCATCTCCGCCAGCGACGGCCGCCTCATCCGCCCGTCCGACGAGCCGACCACCGCCCGGATCACGTTCGACTGGCAGCAGTCGCTCGTCGAAGCCCTCTCCCGCTCGGCGGAGCTCCGCAAGCAGAAGTGGGTGATCAAGCAGCGGGAGCTGGAGCTCGTCGCCGCCAAGAACCTGATCCTGCCCCGGCTCGACATGGTGGGCCGCTGGAGGTTCCTGGGCATGGGCCAGGAGCTGATCAACCAGAACTACAACCCGTACGACGCCAACAACGTCGACCAGCTCGCCGGCACCGACGCCTACTCGACGCTCTTCAGCGGCCAGTTCCAGGAGTGGCAGGCCGGGGCGCAGTTCCTGATGCCGCTCGGCTTCCGACGGGAACTGGCCACCGTCCGCCACCATCAGCTCCAGCTCGCCCGCGAGCGGGCCCGCCTGCAGGACGAGGAACTCGAAGCCTCCCACGCGCTGGTCGAGGCGGTCCGCAATGTCGACACCAACTTCGCGCTCGCCCAGACCAACTTCAACCGTCGTGTCGCAGCGGAGCGGCAAGTCGAGGCCGTGCAGGCCGCCTACGAGGCCAACACGGTCACCTTCGACCAGCTCCTCGATGCCCAGCGGCGAAGGGCCGAGGCAGAGAGCTCCTACTACCGGTCGCTCGTCGACTACAACCGCTCGATCTCGCAGCTCCACTACCGCAAGGGTTCGCTGCTCGAATACAACGGCGTGTTCCTCGCCGAGGGGCCGTGGCCGGGCAAGGCCTACTTCGACGCCCACCGCCGAGCCCGCCAGCGGGACGCCAGCCTCTATCTCGATTACCGCCACTCGCGTCCGGGCGTGTTCAGCCGCGGGGCGATCTCGCAGGACTTCGCCGAGATCGGTGCCGACGCCCCGGCCGTGCAGCTGCCGGCCCGCGACCCCGCCACCCGGCCCGAGCCCGTGCCGGAGGGCCTGCCGGCGAATCCCGGCGCGTCGCCGGCGGCCGGTCGACCGGAACTGCTGCCCACGCCGGCACGCTGAAGCGTGGACGACCTTCAGCGGTCATCGCCCGCGGATCTCGCGGGCACGAGGACCCACTGGGCGTAGGGAAACGCGTCGTCGGGCACCTCGTCGATCGCGCCGCCCACGAGCACCGTCGCCGCCGCATCGAGGGGCACGACCGTCGGTCCGAGTGACGGGTTCTCGCCCACGAGGCGGCCGTCGGCCATGCCGGTCGCCGCCACGGCCCGGCGCCGTCCGTCGCCCCCCACGATCACAAGCGGCAGCCCGCCGCGGGCGGCAAGTTCCGCGAGCAGCGCCGGCGGCCGCTCATCGGCCCCTGCCAGACGGATGATCCTGGCGACGTCACGGCGGGGGAGCTCCTTGACCTCTCCCGCGACGTCGAAGCGGACCGTCTGCGGGTCGATGCCCACGAGACGGCCCCGGAGGTAGTCGCCCCCGCTCATCCGCACCACGTGCGTGGGCGGCGCTGCCTGCTGCGACCGCGGCACGGTGAGCAGCCTCGCGAGCTTCTGCCTGAGGATCGGCCGCACGCCCGCCGAAGACAGTTCGATCGCCCTCACGTCGATGGATCGGATCGCCGTCTCATGGTCCTTGGCGAGGCGGATCCGCACGTCGCGGTCGTCGGCCGCGAGCACCGCGCAGGCGAACGATTCGCCGGAGCGAAGGTGCACGGTGGCCGAGCCTCCGGGGGCGGCGCCGGAGAGCGACTGGCGCACCACGCAGGCGCGGTCGAACACGTCCCTCGCGGCGGCGCCCGCCAGATCCTCGAGGCCCGACTCGTCGCGAACGACCTCGATTTCCTCGGTGCGGTCATCCCGGCGGACACCGAACCTGACCATCGACCCGACCGGACCGACGAGCAGCAGCTTCACCACGTCGGCCTTCACGCCACGGAGGGCGACGGGACTGCCGAGCGCGCCCTCCGCGCAGGTCTCCACGAGATCCCCGACGCGGATGCGGCCCGCGCGTGCCGCCGGGCCGGCGGCCGGCATGTCGACGACCTTCCAGCCGGTCGCGAGGCCTTCGCGGACGAGAACCAGCCCCGGGCCGCCGACCGCGTCGAGTCCGCGGAAATCGATCCGCGCCGATCCTTCGCTCGCGAGGGGCGTCGGCCGCGTCGCGCCGAGCGGCTGCCAGCCGATCCGCCCATCGCTGCAGGCCTGGAGGCAGCCATACATCCGCGTGCCGTCCGCCGTCAGGAGGCCCACACGGCCCGGAAGCCCCACCAGCGGCTCAGGTTCATCGCTCGCCGATCCCTCACCGTCGGGCGGCTCCGCGACCGCCGCTGCAGGCAGTTCCAGAGGTTCGGCGAACAGGGGCGTTTGCAGGCGAATCGTCGCCGCCCCCGCTGGTTCGGTGTCGCCGATCACCACGCCCGTCACGCGGCCGCCGCGCGGCAGGCCGAGGACGACCGGCTCCGCGCCGATCACCTGGCAGGCGACCGTGAGGCCGCCAAGCAGCGCCCACCACGCGTCTCCGGCCATCCTTCACTCCGGCAGGACCGGCACCCTGCGTGTGCCGCGGCGTGGTCCCGGCTGCGGGCCATCGGGTGGAGGGCCGTCCAGGATGCCCTGCTGCTCGATCCATGACCGCATCGACTTCCCCTGGTTCATGAGCAGCGACAGCGACCTCCACTGCCGCTCGCTGAGCTTGGTGCGGAGAGGCTCGTGGTCGCACCCGGAGAGCACGAGGTAGACGAGGTTCTGGTGGAGGTGGGCGTTGTCCTGCTCGGGCGTGAGCGCGTCGACCCGCAGGGCGGGCTGCCGGGCGAGGAGAGCCTTCTCGACCACGTCGTGCTGCTCCTGCGTCAGTCCCAGCATGTCATCCATCCGCACGAGTGTCGCCGCGACCATGGCCCGCCAGCGAAACGACCGCCGCTCCCGGGCCTCCTCCTCGATGTCCGCGAGTTGGTCCGCGGCGAGCGTGGTGGAGAGTGCCCGGGCGAAGAGCGAATCCCCGTCGAACAGGCTGCGGAGGAGTCGCCGGCACTGCTCCACGTCCTGCTGGAACTGATGCCACCGCTTCTGTCCTTCCTGGTCGTTGAGGTTGACCTGCACGCCCGCATACTTGACCCGCATCGCGTCGATCTCCGACGCGAACCGGCGGATGTCCGATTCGACCGCCAGACGCAGCCGGCGGCGCTGATGCTCAGTGAGTTCGCAGGCGGCGTCGATCCGTTCGAGCCGCTTCTCCGCGACCGCCCGCGCCCGTGCATGGGTCGGCGACTCCGCGGGGCGGTCGCCTTCGCCGGCCACGTTCACCCCGCCGAGCACGACCCGGCCGTTGACGATCATCCGCACCCGCCCCTGCACCTGCACCTGGTTGTTGGCGCCGCCCCGCAGCACCCAGCCGTTGCCCTGCTGCTCGAACAGGTTCGCATCGAAGTTGGCACCGAGATCGATGAGGTGCTGCTGCTCGGCCTGGGCCTGGGCCGCGACGGGCTCCTCGACCACCCGGTCGTCCTCCGCCACCGACGGCGGGGCGATCGCCAGCGCGAGGAGGCAGGCCCACCCGCCCCTCCGCGCCGCATGGAGTCGGCTCAGTTCGTCCACCAGTCGTCCTCCTGGTGCAGGCCCTGGCCGTCGAGGTTCCAGCCGACGTGCATGCCGATCACGGCCACGCCCGCAGCCCGACGCCACCGCTGCCACTCGTCGCCCTGCTGCTCGTCAAGATGGGGCTCGATGCAGGCGTTGGCGTAATCGGGCGCGATCCGCTCGTTGTTGATCACCACGCCGTTGTCGTCGAGCTCACGAAGCCAGGCGTCGTCCCAGCGGCGCGTGAGTTCGTCCTCGATGGCCTGCCGCTGCGCCGCGGAGAGCTCGAGCCGACGGTCGAGCTTCGCCACGATCGCCACCCGGGCCGCCTCGGCCCGTCGGGCCATGCGAGCCTCCTGCTCCCGCCCGTAGGCGGCGATCCCGGCGGCCGTGGCGTGGGGTTCGAGCGCCTTGAGGAGCGGCTCCTGGATGCTCCGTCTGGCGTCGAAGGCCCGCCGCGGCTGGCCCCCGAGCATCTGCCTGGCGGCCACGTCGAGCGCGGTCTTCGTCACGGCCGCCTTACCGGCCGCCAGCACCTGGCGTCGGGCCTCCGCAGGCAGGTCCGGACACGCCTGGCGGATCATCTCGAGCTCGGTCCGCAGGAGCGGCTGGAAGAGCTGCTGCATATGCGCCGCCTGCTGGCGAATCTGCTTCCGCTGCTGCCAGAGCTGGGCCTGGCGGGGATCCTTCGGCATCTCACCGTCCTCTGCCTCGTCGATCGGGAGCGGCACCTGCTCCTGCTGGGGCGGGACCGGGGCGATGGCGTTGAACATGGCCCGCAGGCCGAGGCCCAGGAACCCTCCGGCCGGAGCCGGTGGGGCGGGCGGCGGCCGATCTCCAGCCACCGCGTCGGCTCGAACGTCGATCTCGGCCTCCTCAGGCTCCAGCAGCTCCTCCGCAACAGCCGCGTCGCCCCCGTCCACGACCACCGGCACGCCGCCGTCGATGACGAAGCCATCCACGGCGACCACGACAGCCGCATCTTCGGCAGCCGCAGCCGCCATGACGGCGCACGTGGCGATGAGGATCAGCGAACGGCCCACCATGTGGAAACGCCTCATCGTTCGTACACCGGAAGGAACTTGTAGTTGACCGCGAGGGAGAGCAGCGCCAGCGACGTGTCGACCGTGCCACCGAAACCGCCGCCCCGGCCGGCGAAGCCGGCGAAGCTGCCGTCCTTGGCCTGCATGGTCTTCATCTCCTTGATGAGTCCGGCGTTCCACTTCTCCCACACCGCGACGTCGGCCTGGAAGAGCGCCTGCGCACGATAGTAACGGGTGTACGTCGGATAGCCCTCCATTCCGCCCGCCTCGCCGCCGAGCGACCGGCCCTTGAGGAACGCGGCCGACTTCACGTACTGCGGCAGTCCCTTGTGCCGGGCGATCGCATACACGAGCACGCCGATGCTCGTCACCGCGTCGCTGCCGCCACCGGGCCCGCCCGAGTAGCCGAGTTGGCCGTTGGGGCCGGTCATCGAGGAGTAGTACTTGATCGCCTTGTCGATCGTCTCGTCGGGCACTTCGATGCCGGCGTTGCGGGCCCCGAGCAGTCCCATGAGCACCGCACCGCTCACCGAGGTGTCGGCGTCCTTGGCGTCGGCCGAGTACCGCCAGGCGCCGTGCGGATTGTTCTTCGCGCTCGTCACGGCGCATCGCACCGCGAGTTCGAGCGCCTGACCGATCGGCCGGCCCTTCTGGCCGCCGGCCGACACCTCCGTCCAGAGCGTGCGATCGTCGACGGTGCCGTAGGCCTCCGAGAGGGCGAGCATTCCGAAGCCATGCTGGTACATGCTGTCGTGACCCTGCCCCGAGCCGAGGAAGCCGGTCTCCGCGTTCTGCGACACGATCATGCTTCGCAGCGCCTTGCGGATCGGCACGCGGTAGGGCCCGTGGTTCGGATCCTCGCCCGAGGCGAGCAGCGCCATCACCGCCATCCCGGTGACGCCGGGCCCCGCCTGGCCGTCCTTCCACGCCCCGCTCTCATCCTGCGTTTTGATGAGGTAGCGGAGCCCGGCGTCGTACATCTCCCGGACGTCGCGCGGCACGGGATCGCCGTAGCGAACCACCGGCCCCTGCGCGACGGCCGCCGCCGCCACCGCCACCACCGCGAGGCCCAGGGTCGTTCGGAGAATCATCACCGCCGCTCCTTCTCGAACTTGTTGAAATAGGCGTCGAGGCCGGCGCGGAACTCCTCGGGCAGCACGCGGCCGCTGGTGCCGGTCGCCTGGTCCTTTTCACCCCCTTCGCCACGGCCACTGCGGTTGCCGCGGCCGGCGAGCGCCAAGGCCGCGCTCGTGGCCGTGCCGGTGCCGCCCCCGCCGGGTGTCGCGCCGCCGCCCGCGCCGCCGCCGCCGCCACCTCCGCCCCCATTCCCCGCAGCGGCCTGAGCGGCGAGCAACAGTTCGATCGCCTCCGTCTCGGCGCCGATCGCCTTCGGCCCGGTTTCCGGGGTGGCGAGAATGTCGGTCGCCTCGGCCATCACTTCCTCGACCTTCTCGAAGAGCTGGATCTCCGGGGCGAACTGCTGCTCGCCGTCGGGCTCCTCGAGGAGCCGGTCGACGAGATCGACGATCCGGTCGGCCAGGGCGTCCTGCCGGTCGGCGAGCTTTTCAGCCTGGGCCGAGAAATCGTCCGGGGCGACCGCGTTCTTCGCCTGCTGGGTCACGCGGGTCTCCTCGCGGAGATTCACCTCGTCTTCGAGGATCTTCATCGCCTCGAGGACCACCTCCGGAGGCACGCTCTCCCGCGGCGGACCACTGCCCTGGCCACCGCCTTCCCCCTGCGGCGGCGGCACGAGGTCGTCGGCGAGCCGGTCGAACGTGTCGGACCAGAACTCCGCCTGCGCGATCGACATGCCCGCCTCCTTGAGGACGTCATCCGAGAGCTGGCGGAGGCTGCCGAGCGTGTCGAGTTCCTTCATCTCCTCGAGCACGGTCCGGAAGGCAGGCAGCTGCCGGCGTTCGAAGTAGGCCTGCAGGTCGTCCATCAGGGCCGACATCTTCTCGGACTCGCGAAGCGACTGATCCCGGACGTCGCCGAGCGCCTTCTTCACCGGCTCGGGCCGCTTCTCGGCCTTGCCGAATGCCTCGGTCGCCATGGCGGCGATCCGGCTGCCGATCGCCCCCTGCTCCCGCGAGGCGAGCTTGAAACGCTTCACGAACGTGCTCCCTTCGAGACGCGCCAGCACCGCCGCGAGCTCGTCGGCCACCTTCGCAAACTCCTCGAGCAGCTCCTCCTGCTTCGCGATCGCCTCGTCGAGCGCCTCGTCGGCCGCCGGCTCCTGCGGCTCACCCGGCTCCCTCGGGGGCGCGACGCCGGCCTGCGTGGTCGGCAGGCCGAGCCGGCCCGCGCCGCCGGGCTGCTGGCCCCCCTGTTCCTCCCCCTTCGGCTGCTGCGACGACTCGGTGTCGACCACCTGCGGAATCGGCGGCTGCGGTGGCTGATCGCCCGGTCCTTCCTCCGGCGTGCCGCCACCAGGCCGCTCCCGCTCTTCGCCCACCTTCGGCGACTCGCTCCCGGGCGGCTGTGCTCCGGCCATCTCTCCGGGCTTCGGCGGCTCGGTTCCCGCTGGCTTTGAAGACTGCTTTTCCGGGGCGGCTTCGCCCGGCTTCTGGCCACTCGGCTCCTGCGAGCCGGGCGCTGGCTTGCCCGCTCCCGGCTGCCCGGGCTGGGGCTTTCCCGAGCCGAGCCGGGCGCTCGCCGCCTGAGCGAGCAGATCGGCCACGCCCGGCATGCGGCTCTCGGCGATCTCGGCGAGCGTCTGGATGTCTTCGGCGAGTTCCTCGAGCGTGTTCGCCTCGAACTCGGGATTCTTGAGCGCCTCGCGGACGAGGTCGGCCCCCTCGTCGACGAGCCGGTCGAGCCGACGGGCATTGGCCTCCTCGGCCGCGGCCTGTGCCTCGAGCTTCGCCCTCGACTCGGGCGAGAGCAGCTGCTCCGCGGGCAGTTTCCGCAACTCCTTGTTGGTGGCGAGCAGGCCCATCTCGCGGTCGCGAACCTCGCTCGCCTGCTGGCGGAACTGCTGCAGCCGCGTGTTGAGCACCAGCGCGTGCTCCGCGCGGTCGAGGATGTAGAGCACCAGCGGCGACGACACGGCCCGGCCGCGGCCGGGCAGGTAGTCCTCGGCGAAGGCCCGGATGGCAATCGGCTGCGGACGGATGCCGAGGGCGTCGGGGCAGAACGTGGCCGCCGCGTCGAGCGACTCCACCTCGCCGCCGCCGGCCTGCAGGATCCGCTCCCCCTTCTCGAGCGCCGCGGCATCGCGGGCACCGGCCGAGGCGTATGGGTCGTCGAGGCCTTCCCACTCGAGCCCCACGCGGCGGATCCCGAAGTCGTCGCGGGCGGCGACTTTGAAGGTGAGCGTGTCGGTCTCGAGGAGGATCCCCCGGGTCTGCGGCACGTCGAGCATCACCACCGTGGGGGGCTCGTCGCCGCGGGCCGTGATCACCAGTTCGAGCGGCTCCGCAGCCTCCAATCCGTCGGCATCCCGCCACGAGAGCGTCACCCGCGACTCGCCCTCGACGAGCCGGGCCGGCGTGCGGACCGTCTTCCCATCGGGAGCCATGTCGGCGCCGTCGATCGTCGCTCCGGCGAGTTCGCGGTTGGCCGTGGCGACGACCGACACGCTGCTTCCCTTCACCGGCGCGAGCATCCCGCCGCGGATGTCCTGGCGACGCGTGCCGGGCCGCTGCAGATAGTCCGGCAGCGTCACCTCGGCCTCGAGGCCGGCGAGTTCGGGCCGATGAACCGCCGCGAGGTTCACCCGCTGCCGCGCATCGCCAACTGCGAGGGAAACCTGCCCGTCGCCCACCTGGGGTGGAAGCGAGAACTCGTAGCGGTCGCCGTCGAGCCGGGCGGCGAGCGGCGGCTGGCGGCCCACCCTCAGCGCTGCCGCATCGGGCCGCCAGCGGGTGTCGTCGCGGAGCGCGACCGTCACCTGCGCGGGCTCGCCGTGCGGCACGACGATCCGTTCCTTGAGCGGCGCGAGCCGCGCGAACGTGAACCGCTCGATCGGGGCGAAGGGCGCGACGAGCCTCGCCCACGCATTGGCCGCGGCGTCGGGCGTCAGGGCGGTGAGCCCAAGAGCGGCAGCGGCGGGCACAAGGGCGGCGATCGCCCACCGCCACGGCCGGGCCGGCGGCGTGGCCTGCCGGAAGTCGACCCGGTTGGAGCGTTCGGCAACCTGCGCGACCGCCGCCTCGCAGAGTGCCCGCGACTTCGACTGGCCCGCGGCGCCGGTGCGAACGATCTCGATGATGCCGAGGAGTTCGTCGCCGACCGCTGGAAACCTCCGCTCGATCAGCCTCGCCACCTGCTCCAGCGACGAGAGCCCCAGCCCCCAGCGGCGCACGGCCAGGGGCACCGCCAGGCAGGCGGCGATCGCGGCCAGGAGGATCGCGAGGCGGACGGCCGCTGGCGTCTCTCCGAGCCGGTCGCAGAGAAACACGGCAAGGAACGCGATGGCGACGCCCACGACCGCCGCACACGCCGCCTCGAAGAACTTGATCCGGCGGACGCGGCCGCGAAACGCCGCGAGCCTGCGGACGAGGTCGGCCGGCAGCGCGACCCAGCCATCGCGCAGGCTCTCCCTGTTCGGCATCGACGATGGCGGCAAGGTCATGCCGGGAACTCCAAACGGCCGTCGGCGTGGCACCGACCCACTTCATCCTACCGCCGGGTTTCCGCCGTATCCACGCGAACAAAACATCGGCATGTCGGTGTGGGCAGTCTTGCCGGGAGTCGGGCTCGGGAGGCGCTCGGAGACGCCGGCCTGCCGATCATCAGCGTCCTTCACCCCAGACCCGCGAGCCCCGCCGCCGATCGCGGTCGGGTCGAGCAGGCGGAGCGGCCCTTGCTCGCCCACGAGGTCGACCTGCCGCGGAGCATTTCCGCTCGGCGACGTGAGCCTCGCGGATGCGATGCTGACCGGCCTATCAGCGTTACCGCCGCGGCTTCGCCGCCACCAGTTCCACGCAGTCGCCGTACGCGGCGAGCACGGCATCGTTGGTCAACAGAAGCAGGGGCTCCGTCTTCGCCTGCGCCACGAGCATCCGATCGAACGGGTCTGCGTGCACCGCCGGCAGTTTGGCGACGGCAGCCGCGTGCTCGCCCGTGATCGGCAGCAGTGTGAATCCCGCAGGCTCGATCTCCGCCAGCAGTTCGGCGGGATCTGCCGCGAGCTTTCCGAGCGCAGCCTTGATGCTCACCTCCCAGAGAGATGCCGCACTGACGAAGACATCCGCCTCTTCGATCCGCCTGCGGGCCCCGGGCGGGAGCTTCCGGGGCTCGGCGACCGCCCAGAGCAGCAGGTGGGTGTCGAGAAGAATCCTGCTCACGATCGGCCCTCGAAGGTGGCGATCACGGCGGCGTCGAGAGGCGCGTTGAAGTCGTCCGGCACTCTGACCCGCCCCTTGAGCCCACCGAACCGCTTGGGTCGCGGCTTCGAATCGATCGGCACCAGCCTCGCCACCTTGCGGCCTGCCTTGGCGATGATCACTTCCCGGCCGGCCGCCGCTTCATCGACGATCCTCGAGAGGTGGGTCTTCGCCTGATGGATGTTGATCACGGTGGCCATGGAGAAACCTCGTGGGGCTGCGACACAGGTCCCGTCTCCAAGTAGACTAAACTGAGTCTAGTCCATCTGCATCTGGCAGGCAAGCGAAGAACGACAGGCCAGCGACGCAGGGGCTGCAACCGTCTGGCTCGGCCTCACCGGTCAGCCGATCTCGCGGTCCTCGAGCCGCGAGAGCACGCCCGCGCGGATCGCCAGACCCGCCACCAGAACGGCGAACGCCCCGGCGACGGACGGCCACCAGCCGAGCGACCCGCCATACCGGACGTATCGAAACGCCTCTCCGACCGCCATGACGATCCCGACTCCCACCGTGGCGAAAACGATGCCGGTGATCGTCACCGCGATGAGCCGGCGACGGGCCATGGCGATGACGAGCAGCGTCGCGTGGGCTGTAGCGACGAGGCCACCGAACCCCAAGGCCGACACGAGCCAGGGGAGCAGTCGTCCCTGTCCCCACCAACTCGCCGCCATCACGAGGCCGGCAGCCACGACCGCCAGAGGCACGATGAGGTCGCGGGTGATTGCCCCGCACAGGCCCAGCCAGTAGTCCCGCCGCGACACTGGGCGGAGGAAGTCGAGCGCCAGGCTGTCGCGCCGTTGCCACCACATCGCAGCCGTCATTGAGAGGGAGATTGCGGCCGCTTGCCAGGCAAACTGAACGGCAACGATCGCAGCCCACCCTTTCGTCGGCGGCCACGATGCTGTGTCGCTTCCGCGAAGGATCCCGGGGAGCGCGGTTACGACGCCGCTGGCGACGAGCATGAAGCCGACCAGCAGCAGGATCTGGAGCCGCGACTGCGGCCGCCGGAGCATGTCGGCGAACGCGGCCGCCGCAGAGACCGCTGTCGGCAGCGGCCGCGCCAGTTGCCTGTCGATCGCGACGTCGGGCCGCCACCATCTGCGGTCGGCGTGGCCCGCACGCGCCGCAGGTGCCCATGCCGCGGCCTGCCCGCCGGCCATGCCCCACATGACTGCGGCTTCCCGCCCCCCTTGGGCCAGGATCCGCGGCAACCGAGCAACGCGAGCGATCTTCCAGCCCAGCGCCGCGGCCGACGCGACGACGAGGGCAACGGCTGCCGACGGTTCGTACCCCATCAGCCAGCGGTCGGCCGTCGCCGCCGCCCCCAGAAAAAAGCCGCCGATCAGCAGGCCGCCGGCGTAGTCGGCTCCGATCGCGAGCCGCGTGAGCCGCGTGGGCCAGCCGGGCGTGTCGTCGAAGACCGGCCCATACAGCCCGACGCCGCAGGCAAACAGAGCGAGCCCGAGCGCCGGCAGCCAGGCGACGCCGAAGCCATGGCAAAGGACAGAAAACGCCGCGCCGCCGGCCGCCGCCACGGCCGTCGGCCAGACCGCGTGCGGCGGAAACCGGCGAGGCAACATCCACGCCAGCGGCGTGGCGAGCAGCGAGGCCGCCTGAAACCAGAACACCCAGGAGATGCCGGCGAGGGCGAAGGTGGCAGAGCCCACGGCCCGCACCCGCTTCGTGGAATAGCTGCCCGGTCGGACGCGGACCTGCGGCACCGCCCGCCCGACTTCGGCGACCTGGCGGGCCATCGCCGGCTCGTCGTCGGGCCGAGCTGCCGCGTCGATGAAGACCGTCCGGAGCGCCGGCATCTGCTGGAGCGCGGCGAGCATGCCCGGCGTGAACTCAAACTCTGGGTACGTGTCGAGCGCGAGCGAGTGCAGCCGGGGCGAGCCCACGGAGAGCGCCGTCAGATTCTCCTCGAGATGTCTCCAGCCGATACCGCACGCCTCGAGTGCGGGCAGCGGCGGCAGGAGAACTCCTACGTCGGGGCCCGTGCCGCGGAGTTCGAGGTGCTGGAGGCGGGTCAGCCGTGAGAGCGCCTCGCGGCCGTCTTGAGCGAAGCCATCGTCGCCTACGGCGTAGCAGGTGCCGACGTTCTGCAGCGACAGGAGTTCGAGCCTCGCGCGGTCACCGATCC
>CAIKWU010000002.1 GCA_903831155.1 uncultured Planctomycetaceae bacterium
CTGCCTCTCAGCACGCTCGAACGCGGCGTGAAACCCGACGAGCTCGCCCGCGCGATTCCCAAGGGCACGATCGTCTACACCTACTGCCTGGCCGGCGGCCGTAGCGTTTCCTCGGCCCGGTTTCTCCGGGCCCAGGGCTACGATGTCCGGCCGCTGAAGCAGGGCTACTCCGAACTCGTCAGGGCTGGATTTCCTTCGGCCACCGGCAAGTGAGTTGCCCCACGGCGCCCCTCGACGGCGGCGCCCGCGGGCGATCAACCGAACAGCCCCGTGATCGGAGTGCCGTCGCGGACGATCATCACCGGCCGGCCGGTGGCCGTGCGATACTCCCTCGTCGGATCGATGCCCAGGCAGCGGTAGAGCGAGGCCGCCACGTCGTCGGGCCGGATCGCGTCACCCGCGGGTTCCGTGCCCTTCGCATCGCTGGCACCGATCACTCGCCCTCCCTTCACGCCGCCCCCGGCCATCAGCATGAACATCGCCCGTGGATAGTGGTCGCGGCCGGCCCGCTTGTTGATCTTGGGCGTGCGGCCGAACTCGCCGGTCACCAGCACGCACGTCGAATCGAGGAGCCCCTTCTGCTCCAGGCCGAGGAACAGGGCCGACAGCCCCTCGTCGAGCGTCGGCAGCAGCGTGGACTGGAGCTTCTTCCAGTTGTCGGCATGCGTGTCCCAGCCGCCGAGCTGGACCGTCACGAACCGCACCCCCGCCTCCACCAGCCGCGTCGCCAGCAGGCAGCTCTGCCCGAAGTCGTGGCCGCCGAACGGCCGGGCGAACGCAGGGGCCTCACGCGACACGTCGAACGCCTGGCGGGCCCGCGGCGAGGTGATGATCGTATGGGCCTGCTGCGAGAAGCTGTCGAGACCCTCGACGAGCTGGCTGTCCGCCTCCATCTCGCAAAACGTGGTGTCGAGGTCGTCGAGCAGGGCATGGCGGCGATCGACCTGGGCGAGCGTCAGGCTCCCGTCGAGCGACACGCCGCGGACGCTGAATGGCTTGCCCGGCTTCGGCACGCTGCCCGTGCCGAAGGCCGCGTAGCGGACGCCGAGGTAGCCGGCTCCGTGCCGGCTCTGGGGGATGGCCACCGAAGGCGGCAGGTCGTCCGGGCCGCCGAGCTCGCGGGCCACCACGGCCCCGTGACTCGGAAACTGGAGCGAGGCGATCGGCCGATTCCCGGTGTGGACGTAGCTGCTGCCGAGCTCGTGGGCGGCGAGCGTGTGCGACACGCCGCGAAGGATGGCGTAGCGATCGGCACAGGAGGCCAGCTTCGGCAGGTGCTCGCAGATGGCGATTCCCGCCACGTTCGTCGCAACGGGCTTGAACTCACCGCGGTAGTCGTCGGGGGCTTCCGGCTTGAGGTCGAACGTGTCGAGGTGCGACGGCCCTCCGCCGAGGTTCACGAAGATCGCCGCCTTGGCCGGCCCGCCCCCCGTCTCGCCGGCGCTGGCCCAGCGGAGGTGGTTCGCAAGCGAGAGTGCCGAGCCGCCCAGGGCTCCGATGCGGAGCACGTCGCGCCGCCGCAGGCCATCGCAGGTGGTATGGGTCGCCATCGCTGATCTCTCCTTCTTCGTCAGTGGTTGACGAGGAACTCCTTGGTGTTGAGCAGGGCCCACATCAGGTCGCGAGCCGCTTCCCGCACGGTGCCCGCCTCGCCGAAATGCGCGGCGGCCCGCTCGGCCTCGGGCTCGTGCGGCGGCCGGGAGAGGGTCCGCAGGTAGGCCTGCCGGACGATCGCCGCCACCTCGCTCGCTTCGAGGTCCGCCGCGGCGGCCTCCTTCTTGCCGGTGGTGCCGTGGAGCCTCGCGAGTTCGTCCACCCAGCCGCCCTTGCGGTCGATCTGGGCGAGCATGTCGCGGTCGTTCCTCAGGAACACGGTCTGCAGCAGGCTCGGCTCCATCGACCGGTCGCAGTCGCAGTTGCTCTCCCGCGACGACCGACCGAAGACCGTCAGGGCGTACTGCCCCGTCTTGCCCCAGCCCGCGGCGACGGGCTCCCCGGCCGCCCCTCGGCCGGACGAGGCGGCGAGCGCCGCCAGTTCACCCTCGCCGGCTGTCGCCACGCGGATCGCATCGAGCACCGCCTCGGCCGGAATCCGCCGCGGCACCGCCCGCGAGAAGTTCCGCTCGTCGAGCCGGTTCGTGTCGTTCGGCCGCCAGCCCGACTGGTAGGTGCGACTGGTGGCGATCTCGCGATGCAGCCACTTCAGGTCGTAGCCCCGGCGACGAAACTCGTTCGCGAGGTGGTCGAGCAGCGGGGCGTTGCTCGGTGGGTTGGCGAGGCTCAGGTCATCCGGCGGCTCCACGATGCCCACGTTGAAGTATGCCGCCCAGACGCGGTTGACGATCGCCTTCGCAAAGTAGGGATTGTCGTCGTCCCGCATCCAGTCCATCAGAACCCGACGGGGATCGGCGAGGTCGTCGATCGCAAACTCGTCGCCTCCGAGCACGGTGGCCGTACGCCCCACGACGCGGCGGTCGTTCTTCTTGCGTTCGCGATCCTTGGCGCGATCGTCGGAGGGCTTCTCCCCCTTCGGCTTCGGCGGCTCGACGACGTAGGTCTCACGGTAGGGCACCACGTGCCCCTCGCGAACGAGTTTTGCGAGGTCCTTCGCCACGTTGCCACCACGGGCCTTGGGGTTGAGCCCGAGTTCCTCGAGCAGGCCGGCCGCCGCATCCTTCGTGCCGGGTGCCTCCCCATGCCGCACGCGGGCGAAGAAGTTTTGAAACCTGGCGAAGTCGTCCTTCGTCCATTCGTCGAACGGGTGCTTGTGGCACTGGGCACACTGGATCCGCACGCCGAGAAACGTGTACGCGAAGCCGAGCGCCCGCTGCTCGGCGGTCTGGAAGTTGCTGCGGCTCCAGAAGTAGGGCAGGTAGGGCTGCTCGGCGAAGGAGCCTGCCGGATCCCCGCGCTGGTAGCCGCTCATCCGCGTGCAGTAGTCGTCGTAGGACTCGCCGTCGAGCCGGCTCCGGGCCATCACGATGCCCTCGACGAGCTCGTCGTAGGGCACGTTTCGCTCGAGCCGGACGCGGAGCCACTCATACCAGGCGGCGGTCGCGAAGGCCCGGTTGTCGGGGCCGCTGTTCTGGTTCTTCTGCTCGTTGTTGCCCGTCCAGTCGCAGAACCGCGTGGCCCACCAGGCCGCGTAGGCGGGCGAATCGAGCAGTTCGTCCACCTTCCGCTCCCGCTTGTCGGCCCCCTCGTCGGCGAGGAACGCCTCGATCTCGTCGGGCGTGGGGAGCGTGCCGGCGATGTCGAACGCGACGCGGCGGAGGAACTCGGCGTCGTCGCAGGGCTGCGATGGCACGATCCCGAGCGGCCGGAGCTTTGCCGCGACGAGTTCGTCGATGCGGGTGGGCGTGGGAATCGCCGGGAAGCGGCTGCCCACGAGATCCGAGACCGGCAGCATCACGGGCACCGGCACCACCCCGTCGTCGTAGAACACGACCACGTGGGTGTCGCCGCGGCCGATGACGGTCACCAGCCCCGCCTCGTCGATCGTGGCCACCTGATCGTCGTTGGTCTGGAAGCGGCACAGGGGCGTGACATCTTCGCGGGCGCCATCGCCCCACACGGCCACCACGCGGAGTTGGCGGCGATCGCCCGGCCTCACGCCGACGAACTCGGCCGGCTCGACCTCGAGCCGGTCGAATGGTGGGGCACCGGCTGCGACCGGCATCGCGCCGCCGGCGATCCACGCAAGCAGCACGCGATGCTGCCACGAATCGCGGGCGAACCGACGGCCCCCCTCGTGCGAAACCTCCTCGAGCGGCTTGCGGAGGATCAGGCTCGCGGCCGGGTCGTCGACGCTCGTTCTCGGCTCCTCACCCCCGAGCAGGTTGGCATGGTCGGCCTCGAAGTCGTAGCCGAACAGCGAGAGCTGAAAGCCCCCCTGCCCCTGGAACGACCCATGGCAGGCGCGGCTGTTGCAGCCCAGCCTTCCCAGCAGCGGCACGACGTGCCTCTGGAAGTCCGGCTGATCGCCCGATTCGAGGCCGAACCGCTCGTCGATCGGCGGCAGCACGCCAGGTTCCGCCCCCCGCACGGCGGCGGCGCAGACGATCCACGCGATCCCGGCCGCGATGAGCCGCGTGGCGCACGAAGGCCCGCTGCGGCCTTTTCCCGGCTCAGGCCACGCCGCCCGAAATGAATCGCGGTGAACCCGCATGCCGCCACTCCCGAACCCTGGATGAATCGTATCCCGGCCACGGGACACCGGGCAATACGCCCGATGCGAATCCTTGCAAACGTTGCAAAGTGCAGCGCGGGTGTTGCAGGGTGCTACACCCGAACCCCACCGCCCGCGGCGACACCGGCTCGTTTTCGGTCGTTTTTGCCCGAATCTACGGGCTTTGCCGCGACCACGATTATTTTCAAAGTTTTGGCACGCCTCCTGCACATGGGAACGGTCAAGGTCGACGGCCTGACGGCCTCGCGACCGTTTCCACCCATGCCGCAGGAGGTCCGGATCATGGCACGCACCACGCTCGCCCCCGCCACCGAGACCGATGAAGAGCTGATTGGCCGCGTCCGCAACCACGACGACTCGGTCGCATTCGAGACGCTCGTGCACCGCTACGAGCGGGAACTCTTCGCCTACCTCCGGCGGTACCTCGGCGACGCCGGCATGGCCGAGGACGTATTCCAGTCCACCTTCCTGCTCGTGCATCGCAAGCGGGCCCGGTACGTCGAGGGACGGCCGTTCCGCCCGTGGCTCTACGCGATCGCGACGAACCAGGCGATCGACGCCCAGCGGCGCAACCGCCGCCACCGGATGGCGAGCCTGGATCGCGGGGGCCGCGGCCGCGACCACGAGAATGGCTTCGCCGATTCCGTGGCCGACGCCCACCCGTCTGGAGACGACACGGTCGCCCAGCAGGACGCGGAGGCGTGGATGCTGGCCGCGATCGACCGGCTGCCGGAGCCGCTGCGTCGCACGCTGGCGCTGGTGTACCGGAGCGGCCTCAAGCACCGGGAGGTGGCCGACGCCCTCGGAATCCCGGTCGGCACGGTGAAAAGCCGCCTGAACACCGCGATCGGCCGCCTGCATGCGTCCTGCGTCCGGGCATGCTGAGCGGGTGGCAGGCCTGCACGGCCTGCCTTTCCATCGACATGGGCCCGAAGCCGGTGGATACTCACGGCCGGCCCCGGAAGCGACGTGATGGGTGGTTGGGCGGACTCACGGAGGGTGACTCGCCGGCGCACGCGGGTGCGGCGCGGCTCGGTGGTCGTGCGGCCCGAGGTGCTGGAGCCGAGAAGGCTCCTGGCGGTCACCACGACGTTCCAGCCTGACCCCTTCCCGAACCAGCCGCCGAAGGTCTTCGGCCGATCCGTCGTGGTCGAGGCCGGCACCGCGACCCGCACGCCAAACGTGCTCTACGGGCAGTTCGACGTCGAGTCCGACACGCTGTCGCTGGCCTCCTTCAC
>CAIKWU010000003.1 GCA_903831155.1 uncultured Planctomycetaceae bacterium
AGGCGAAACTCCTTCCGGCTCATCGCCTCGTAATGGTGGCCGATGTCGATCTGCGCTCCCTCGGTGACCCGGTGGCCATGCTCGTCGAGGCGGGCGTTCATCGTGGCCTTCTTGCCGCTGCGGCAGATCGTCTTGATCTCGATGATGTTGTCGGCCCACGCCAGCAGGTACTTGCTGCCTTCGAACGGCTCGCCCTGGAAGTCGGTCCGGATCCCGTAGCAGAGCACCGGCACCGAGAGCTGATCGCAGACCTGCGTCAGCTGCAGCACCTGCCGCGGCGTGAGGAACTGCGACTCGTCGATCAAGAGGCAGTGCACCGGCCCCTCCGCCTTGGCCTCGGCGACGGCGGCGTGGAAGTCGTAGGCGTCGTCGAAGGCGATCGCCGTCTTCGTGAGGCCGATGCGGGAATGGATGAGGTGGGCACCGCTGCGGTTGTCGATGGCCGGCGTGTAGAGCAGGGTCCGCATGCCCCGCTCCTCGTAGTTGTGGGCCGACTGGAGCAGCGTGGTGCTCTTGCCCGCGTTCATCGCCGAGTAATAAAAATAGAGCTGGGCCATGGCGTCTCCTCGATGATTCTCAGCGTGTGCCCCGCCGGCGCACAGTCCCGTGGCCTCGTCGCCGGGCGGAACCACTCCGCGGCAGGTCGACCCCGTGGTCGAGCAACTGCCGCTCCACCTGCTCGACCCAGCCGCGATTCGCGGCGGGGCTCGCAGGACTGGGATGCAGGATGCTCATGATCGGCGGGCCGTCGGCCCCGAGCGCCTCCCGGGCCCGCCCCGCCGCGAAGCTGCCCACGCCGATCACCCGGCGCGGCCCGCACCAGGCCACGAGCCTTCGCAGCGCCTCATCGCAGCGTTCGAACAGCGGATCCCGTTCCGAGGCGGGGAGCTTGTCGGGCGTGCGGTTCCGCCCCGACGCCTCCATGAACACGAGCGGGCAGTAGTTCGCCACCAGGAACCGTTCGCTGAAGGCGTCCGCCGTGCCGAACCGGTCCCGCACCCAGCCCCAGACCCGGCGGCCGCTCACCTCGCTCCGCGTGCAGGCAAAGCCCTCGATCGGCCGCTTGGGATGCACCCTGGCCGGCTGATCCACCTTCGCCTCGATGCCCAGGAACTCGCGGACGTGCTGGACCTCGCCGAACGGCACGCCGGTCTGGGCCATGCCCCACGGCCCCGGGTTCATGCCCAGGAGGATCGCCTCGACCCCCTGCCGCGCGTAGCGGGTGAGATAGGCCTCGTGGCTCCGGCGGGCGTAGACGAGCGGGTTGTAGGTGCACGCGGTCGGCGACCGGAACACGAGCGCGTCGGTCTCCCGCGCGAGCCAGCGTGCGATGGCGATGGGTTTCATGGAATGACCGCTGAGGGTAGGTCGTTTCGCGGCACTTCCGCAAGCGGCCCGCGGTCGGGAGCAGAGCCCGAGAAACCCGACGAAGCGCCGGGAGCGGCCGGCCGTAGACTCAGGCGTATGCGAATCCTCCACACCGCCGACTGGCATCTGGGCCGCAGTTTCGCCGGCTTCGACCTGCTCGCGGCCCAGCGTCACGCCCTCGACGGCCTCGCCGCGATCGCCGCCGCGGAGCAGCCGCACGCCATCGTCCTGGCCGGTGACATCTACGACCGCAGCGTCCCTCCGGAGGACGCCGTCCTGGAGTTCGACGGCATCCTGATGCGGCTCGCGGCGGTCGCCCCCGTGCTGGCGATCGCGGGCAACCACGACAGCGGCGGCCGGATCGACTTCGGTCGCCGGCTCCTCCGTCAGGCGGGCGTGCACATCGCGGGCACCTCGCGGCAGGGTGTCGAGCGGGTCGACCTCCGCGACGAGCACGGCACCGTCGCCTTCCATCTCATGCCCTTCGCCACACCCGAAGACGCCCGCTTCGAACTCGGGCGGAACGACCTGCGGACTCACGACGACGCCACGCGGGCCCGCATCGCCACGCTCGACCTGACGGGAACATCGCGGCACGTGCTCGTCGGCCACCTCTTCGTGCAGGGCGGCCGCGAGACCCGCGACTCCGAACGGGACATCTCCGTGGGGGGCGTCGCCACGGTCGATCCGGCGGCATTTTCCCCCTTCACCTACACGGCCCTCGGCCACCTGCATCGCCCGCACACCGCGGGCAGCGATCGCGTGCGGTACAGCGGGTCGCTCGCCCGCTACTCGTTCGCCGAGGAGGATCACGACAAGAGTGTGAGCCTCGTCGAGATCGACGCCGCGGGTGGTGTCGCGGTGCGGGAGATACCGCTGCCCCAGAAGTACGGCATGCGGACGCTCCGGGGCACGTTCGACGACCTCCGTATCCGGGCCGTGGCCGACGACCGCCGCGATCTCGATCTCGTGCGGATCGTGGTCACCGACCCGCTCCTCCCGCCTGGCACCTACGACCACTTCCGCAAGCTCTACCCGCGTCTGCTCGAGTTCACCCACGAGCGGCCCCGGGCCGCGACGCCGGCCGGGGGCCCGGCGGACACGGCCCCGCGGCGGAGCGAGCGGGAGTTCCTCGACGCCTTCTTCGCCAATCGCTACTCCGGCGACGTGGGCGACGACATCCGGGATCTCGCCCACGAGTGCCTCGACAAGGCCGTCCGCAACGACGAGGAGTCGCCATGAGATTCCACCGGCTCAGGGTCAGCGGATTCGGCCCGTTCGCCGCCGAGGAGACGATCGACTTCGACCGCCTCGGCTCGGCGGGACTGTTCCTGCTCTCCGGCCCCACGGGCGCGGGCAAGACCACGCTCCTCGACGCGATCTGTTTCGCCCTCTTCGGCGAGACGACCGGCGAGGGCCAGGCAAAGGGTGCCACCGACGGTCGCAGCGGCGCCGAACTCCGCTGCACCCGGACCACCCCGGACCGGAAGACCGAGGTCGAGCTCGAGTTCAGCGTCGGCGGGCGCCTGTGGCGGGTGGAGCGGAACCCGGAATACGAGCGGGCGTCGCAGCGTGGCGGCGGCCTCACCACGGAGGCCGCCAAGGCCGTGCTCTACCGCCGCACCGACGCCGCCGCGGACACGCCGACCGCATGGGAGCCGGTCGCCAAGAAGGTCCGCGAAGTCAACGAGCGGATCATCGAGATCACCGGCTTCACGGCCGACCAGTTCCGCCGCGTGATCGTCATTCCCCAGGGACGGTTCCGCGACGTGCTCGTGTCACCGGCCGACGCCCGCGAGGACCTGCTGAAGCGGATCTTCGGGACGGAGGTGTACGAGCGGTTCGAGACGCTCGTCAGTGACCGCCGGAAGAGGGCTGAGGCGGCATGGGACGAGGTGCAGTGCGAGCGGGTTGCGCTCCTGAGGACCCACGAGTGGGCGGCCGGGCTCGACGACGCAGCGGTGGCTGCGGGGATCGCAGCCGAGATCGACGTGGCCACGGCGGCAGCCACGGCGGCGGAAACGGCAGCAGGCGAACTCTCGGGCCGGCACACCGCGGCGGCCGAGGCGCTGGGTCAGGCCCGGGAGATCGGAAACCTGGCCGCAGCCGTCATCAAGGCCAGGCAGAGGCTGCTCACGGCCGAGGAGCGGGTTGCCGGGCTCACGGCCGACCGCGCGGTGCTGCGGGACGCGCTCAAGGCGGGCGAGCCGGCTCGGCTCCTGCGGGAATGGCGGTCGCTCGAGCAACAGCACGCCGCCGCCGTGCAGCGTCACGCGGAGGCGGAGCAGGCCGCGGCTGCCGCCGCCGATGCTCTGAAGGCGGCGCAGGCCGCCTCCGACGACGCGCACAAGGCCCACGCTCGCACCGCCGAAATCGCCGCTCGCCTCGGAGCCATCGCCACGCTGCTCGACGCGGCCGCTGCCGCCCGGGCACGCCTCGAGCAGGCACGAAGCCTTGTCAAAACACGCGAAGCCGAAGAAGCGACCGCCGCACGCACGCTGACCGCGGCCCGGGCCGCGGACGACGAGGCCGGGGCCGCCCTGCGGCAGGCGGAGGCCGACGTGACGGCGGCGATCGACCGCTTCCAGGCAGGGGCGGCCTCCCGCCTGGCCGCCGTCCTGGCCACCGACGAGCCCTGCCCGGTCTGCGGCAGCACATCGCACCCCCGGCCCGCAACGGGGGCCGACGACATCCCGGATCAGGCCATGATCGAGCGGCTGCAGGAAGTCCATGCCGAAGCACGTCGGCGAAGCGAGGTGACCGGACGGGCCGCCGCGAGCAGCGTGACGGCCCTGGCGGCGGCCACCGCCGCAACCGTCACCGCGCGAGAGGCGTTCGACGAGATGCCGGCGGCGCCGGACGTGACCGCGCTCACCGACGAGAAGCGGCAGCTCGACGACGACCGCGCCCGGCTCGACGAGGCGCTCCGCGTGTCGCGGGCGGCGTGCGACACGGCGACGAACACGGCGAGCCGGTGCGGCGAGACGCTGGCAGGGGCCCGGGTCGCGGTGTCGCTGGCGGCCCAGCAGGCCACTGCCGTCCGCACCGCGTTCGAGACGGCACTCGGGGCATCGACGTTCGCCACGATCGACGACCTCGTGGCCGGCGAGCGGGATGCCGCCACGATCGAGTCGCTGACGGCCACCATCGCGGCGGCCGACCGTGAGGCGGCCGAGGCCGCCGCGGCGGTCGCTGCGGCGACCGCCGCCCTCGCGGGCCGCGAAGCCCCCGACATCGCGGCACTGGAAGCAGCCCAGCGCGAACTCGCCGCTCGCCTCGAGCAGGCACGCGCCACGCTCGACGCGACCAGGACGACGCTCCGGGACCATCTGGCCCTCCGCCAGGCCCACGGGGAACTCGCCCAGCGGGGCGCGGTCGCCGACAGGGCGCATCGCACGTCCCATCAGCTGCACCAGCTGGTGTCCGGCATGGCACACACTGAGGACAAGGTGTCGCTGCACCGCTGGGTGCTCGGCGCGGTGCTGGAAGAGGTGGTGGCCGAGGCCACGGTCATGCTCCGCGAGATGACTCGGGGCCGCTACGAGCTCGTGCGCACCTCGGTCGCGGGCGACAGGAAATCGCTCGCGGGCCTCGACATCGACGTGCTCGACACGTGGCACGGCACGCGGCGTCCCGCCCGGACGCTGTCCGGGGGCGAGACGTTCCTCGCGTCGCTGGCATTGTCCCTCGCGCTCGCCCGCACCGCCGAGCGGCACCAGGGAGGCCGACGCCTCGAGACGGTGTTCATCGACGAGGGGTTCGGGTCGCTCGACGCCGAGACACTCGAACTCGCGATGACCACGCTCGTGGCGCTTCGCGACGACGGCCGGATCGTGGGGGTGATTTCCCACGTCGACGAGATGCAGCGGGCGATCCCTGTCCAGCTGCGAATCGAGCGCACGGGCGAGACCTCGACCGCGAGAATCGTGGGGGTCGCAGCAGCGGCCGGTTGAGTGGCGTGACCGCCGGGGCCCGTGCGATAACGATTGGGGGCAACTTCCTCCGGTCCGACACGGCCATCGCCCGCCCCCTCGTGAGCTGACCATGACGCTCGCCGCCGGCACCGCCGAGAGCCTCGCCCTCTGCCTGACGGCGGTGACCGTGGGAGCCGTGCACACGCTCCTCGGGCCCGACCACTATGTGCCGTTCGTCGCGATGTCGCGGGCGGGCGACTGGTCGCTCCGCAGAACGCTCCGCGTGACGGCGGCCTGTGGCCTGGCCCACGTAGCGGGCTCGGTGGCGATCGGCCTCGTGGGCCTCGCGCTCGGCCTGGCAGTGATGCGACTGGAAACGCTCGAGGCCTTTCGGGGAGACGTGGCCGCCTGGCTGATGATCGGTTTCGGGCTGGCGTATCTCACGTGGGGCCTCGTGCGAGCCGTGCGATCGCACGCCCCCCACGAGCACGTGCACGTCCACGCCGACGGCACCGTCCATTCGCACCAGCACACGCACGACACCCCGCACCTCCACGTTCACGAGCCGAGAGCGGCGGTCTCGCCGGCCACGTCCACTCCGGTCTGGTCGCCGTGGCTCTTGTTCCTCGTGTTCGCCTTCGGCCCCTGCGAGCCGCTGATTCCGCTGCTCATGTATCCGGCGGCGAAGGCGAGTTGGTGGGCCGTGGCCGCGGTGGCCATGGCCTTCGCGGCGGCCACGATCGCCACGATGAGCATCGCGGTCGTCGTGCTGCGAAGCG
>CAIKWU010000004.1 GCA_903831155.1 uncultured Planctomycetaceae bacterium
GCACCTGCGGGCACGACGCGCCGCTGCACGCCACGGTGGCGACGAGGATCGCGAACACCACGAGCCGCGACGCGGCCGGCGGCGAAGATGGCCGAACGCTCATGCGGCTTCTCCCGACCAGAGCAGCGCGGCGAGACGGTCCTCGACGCCCTCCACGCCAGCCTCGGCGGCGGCCACCATGCGCACGCGGTAGTCGCGGCCGCGGCGGCGACAGGACAGCACGAGCAACCGGGGATCGTCGGCGTCGTGGCTTTCCGCCATCCGCAGCACGCGGCGGCGGACGAGTTGCAGCGCGAGCAGGTATCGGAGCGGTTCGTCGGGGGAGTCCTCGAGGGCCTCGAGCGCGTCGAGCAGGGCGTCGGCCGGCGCGGGCTCGCGGGCCGCATCCTGCGGCGCCGGATACCGGCACCGCCACCAGGCGATCGCCTCGTCCGGTGGGCCGCCCCACGCGTCGGCCGCCACGTCGACCCGCTCGACCGTACCGTTGCGACGGACGAGCGTGGAGCAGACGACGTCTCCGGCCGCGAACGCCCGGCCGGTCGTGCCGCACGCCGCCTGCGGCCTGTGAAGTTTGAGGTCCATGCCTGCCACCACGTCGCCGGGACGATTCGGGAGGCGGACGATAGGGGGCCGCTCCGGCCGGCACAACCGCGACCGGCGCGAGGCGACGCAGGCTAGGCAAGCCGGGCGAGCACGGCCGCCGCGACATCGGCGATGCCGGTGGCGTCATGGTGCCCGACCACGCCGTCGGCCACGGCCTGGACCTCCGGGCGGGCATTCCCCATCGCCAGCCCGAGGCCGGCCGCCCGGATCATCGGGATGTCGTTCACGTCGTCGCCGACCGCGCAGATCTCCTCGGCGGCGATGCCCCAGCCGGCAGCCACCGCCATCACGCCCGACCACTTCGTCACGCCGACGGGCGCGATCTCGCACATCCAGTCACGGTAGCGGGGGCTCTTGATGGTGTGCAGCGAGAGCGACGATGGAAATGCCTCGTCGAGGCCCGCCTCGAGCGCCGTCATCTCGTCGTGCGTGCCCATGGTGAACCCGGCAAACACGTCGGCGGGCGGCAGCTCGTGCAGGGCGGGCAGGACATCGGCGAGGTCGCGGTTGCGGCCGAGATACTCCCGCAGGCCGCCGACGCCGACGGGCCCCGGATCGGACGACGCGTCGGCGAGCGTGCGGCAGTGGAAGTCGAAGCCGCGGTGGTAACTGTCGGAGTAGAGGATCGGCTCGTGGCCGGCCGCCGCCACGTAACGCACCACGCCCTCCAGCACGCCCGGGGCGAAGGCGGCCCGGGCGAGCGTGGCGTGATCGGAGGGACGCTTCACGAGTGCCCCGGAGGCAGTCACGATCGGCACGTCGATCCCGAGGGCCGAGGCGATGGGCAGCGTGTCGCGGTAGCGCCGGCCGGTGGCGATCATCACCCGGACGCCCGCGTGATGCACCCGCGCCACGGCCTCCAGCGCGACCGCGGAGACCCGGTGCGAGGAGTCGGTGAGGGTGCCGTCCACGTCGAGCACGAGCAGCCGCAGGGGCGGGGGCGACGACCTCGGGAGACGATCCATATCCGGCTATGATAGGTGATGGAGCCCATCCACATGACCACCACCGACGACGCCGTCCCGTTCCGCCCGGTCGCCCGCGTCGGCGACATCCCCGCCGGTGAGGGCCGCACCTACGAGGTGGGCGGCCGGCTTGTCGCCGTGTTCCACGACGGGACGGGCTACCACGCGATGGACGATCTCTGCCCGCACATGGGCGCCTCGCTCGGGTCGGGGCCCTTCGCCGATGGCATGGTCACCTGCCCGTGGCACGCCTGGCGATTCCGGGCCTGCGACGGCGCCTGGTGCGACAACGAAAAACTGAAGGTCGAGGTCTTCGAAACCCGCGTGGCGGACGACGCGATCGAGGTCCGCGTGCCGCCCGCCGCTACACGCTGACCGACTCGCCCGGCACCAGCACCTTCGCGGCGGCCACGCCATCGGCGGCCACCGCCGCCGCCCACGCCGCGGCGTCCTGCTCGATCGGCGGCCAGGTGCCGTAGTGGTTCGGCAGCGCGAGCCGCGGCTTGAGGAGGTGGATCGCCTCCCGGGAAGTCTCGGGACCCATCGTGAAGAGATCCCCGATCGGCAGGATAGCCACGTCGATCCGCCGGCCGTCGCGGCGATGACCGATCCGCTCCATGTCGGAGAAGAGGCCCGTGTCGCCGGCCACGTAGACGAGCCTACCGCCCACGTCGAGGAGCCAGCCGCAGGGATTGCCGCCATAGGTTCCATCGGGCAGGCTCGAGGAGTGCCAGGCGAGCTCCATCGTGGCCCGACCGCCGGGCACCAGGGCGGAACCGCCCAGGTTCATCGGCTGGACATTCGCGACCCCCTGCCCTCCGAGCCACTGGCCGATCTCCCAGTTGCAGAACACCTTCGCCCCGGTCCGCTTCGCCACGGCGACGAGGTCGGCCACATGGTCGAAGTGGCCGTGCGTGACGAGGATCGCATCGCAGGCGACGTCCGCCGCCTTCATCGCGGCGGTCGGGCACTCGTCGAAAAACGGATCGACGAGCAGCACGCCCACGCCGGTGTCGATGAGCCAGGTGGCGTGGCCGGTCCAGGTGAGCGTGACGGGCATGGGACTCTCCGCGAAGGCTTCCCTGGGCCGGTATCGACCCACGGTGCGAAGAGAATAGGGCCGCCGCGGCGGGATGTCACGGCTGGACCACGCCCTGCGGCGAGATGTCGCCCGACGAACTCGACATGTCCTCCACCTCGAGCGGCTTGCCCTCGGTGCTGATCGACACCTTCGCGTCGTTCGTCCGGCCCTTCACCTCGAGCACCAGGGGCGTGCCCGCCATGTCGCGGCAGGCCGCGGGCACGAGCCACTTGATCTTCATCCGGCCGAGGTCCTGGTGGGCCGTGACCACCACCCGGTGCCGCCCGACGAGCACGCCGTCGTCGGGCACGAACGTGGTGAGCGTGAACCGGCCGTCCTTGCCGATCGTCCCGGTGGCGGCGCGGCCGTGGTCCGGGATGACCGTGATGGCGCCGGTCGTGAGCGGCTTGCCATCCACCTCCACCGTGCCGCTCACGGGCACCACGACGGGCCCGCGGTTGCAGCCCTGCACGGCGAGAACCGCGAGCACGATCGCCGCCGCGACCCGGATTCGATCAGAACGCCGAGACATCGACAGCCTCCCCGCCAGCGATCGTCGACAGCGCCCGATAGGCCGTCAGGTTGATGTTGTCGGACAGGAACGTGACGTGGCCGTCCACGTAGACGAACGCGGCCCCGCCGGGATGCTTGCTGCCGAAGTCGGCATTGTTCTTCACCGGTGAGTAGTAGTCGAAGGCCGCGGCGCAGGAGCCGTTGGGTGTCGTGTTCATCGGGCAGCCCGTGGTTCGCATCGAGTCCTGGTAGCGGACCCCGTTCGTCCACGTGTTGCGACCATTCTGCGTGTGGTTCTCCACCGTCTCGCCGATGATGATCGTCTTCGAGAGGCCGTCGGTGATGTCCTTGACGCGCCGCGCCAGAAGGTAATTGGCCATGCCGGTGTTGTAGGACTTCCAGTTGCTGTTCATCCCCGCCGTGCCGGCCGCCGGGCCGAGCGATCCCTGGCACATCGCATACGAACTCGTGCCCACCTTGGGAAGGTAGGCCGCGCCCATCGTGCTCCCAACGATGGACGGCTCGCTGGTGTCGCTCGGGCAGAAGAAGATCGGCGGCCGCTCCCCCATCGCCGCGATGATCTGCGGGTTCTGCCAGGTGCTCGACGCGTTGTTGAGCGTCCATGGGCCGCCGTCGCGGATCGCCTTGGCGAACAGGTCGCCGAGCACGGCCTGCTCCATCTGGTGGAGGATCAGCAGGAACCCGCTGCCGCCGGAACGCGGCGGGTCGGTGATGCTGGACGAACAGGGAGCCTGGGTATTGCCGTCACAGTTCATCCGGCCGGGCGGGAACGACTTCTTCGAGTTCTCGCGGGTGAGCATCGCGAGCCCGAGCTGCTTGAGGCTGTTCATGCAGGAATTGCGACGGGCACTCTCCCGCGCCGACTGCACCGCCGGCAGCAGCAACCCGATGAGCACCGCGATGATCGCGATCACCACGAGCAGTTCGACCAGCGTGAACCCGCGCCGCCGCGTCATCCGAACCTCCACCATGGAATCCCCCGCTTGCGTATGAACCCTGGGAACAGGGACCGCCCCGTCCCATTGCAAAGATACACGGGTCGCGGCGGGGGGGCCAGATCGAGGCGGGGGGCCCGATGGGTGTGCTCGGGGCCGCCCGTACCCCGTCGCCGGACGTTCGCGGCGGCTCGGGGCCGCCCGTGCCCCGTCGCCGGACGTTCGCGGCGGCTCGGGGCCGCCCGTGCCCCGTCGCCGGACGTTCGCGACGGGCATCCTGCCCGCCGCTCACTCGGATGCCGAC
>CAIKWU010000005.1 GCA_903831155.1 uncultured Planctomycetaceae bacterium
CGCCGCCCAACCCACCTCCTCCGGCTTTCCCCAGCGGCCCACCGGGATCGTGCCGAAGTAGGCGTCCTTGTCGGCCTGCGGATCGCTCTCGTGCCGCTCCACGGGAATCCAGCCGGGGGCGATCATGTTGACGGTGATGCCGAAGGGGGCGAGCTCGTGGCACATGCTCCGCGACCAGCCGGTCTGACCTCCCTTGGCCGCCACGTAGGCCGAGAACGGCGCCACGCCGAGGTGAAAGACTTCGCTCGTGATGTTGATCAGCCGCCCATGACGCCGAGCCTTCATGCTGGGCAGCAGGCGGCGAGCGAGCAGGTAGGGGCTCTTCACGAAGAAGTCGAGCATCTGCTGGTAGAAGTCCCAGTCGTAGTCCTCGATCGGCTTGAGCGGTTGCGCGGGCGTGGCGTTCACCACGACGATATCAATCGGCCCGAGTGACCCTTCGATCGCCGTGATCATGCGATCGATCTCGGCCTCGTTCGTGACATCGCCCCGGAAGATCTCGGCCTCGATGCCCTCCGCCCGCAGTTCGGCAAGCGTCGTTTCGCCGCGGCTGGCGGAGTTGGCGTAGTTCACCGCCACCTTCGCCCCGGCCCGGCCAAGGCAGCGGGCCGTGGCCTTACCGAGCCCGGTGGATGAACCGGTCACAAGGGCCACGTGGCCGGCAAGCGAGAAGGGTGAAATCGCGGAACAGGACATGCGAACTCCTCTTGGCGAGTGGGTAGACTAATCTAAGTTGACCGTTTGTAAACGGGTTTTAGGATCAACTCGGGGCTCGATCGGTGGCGTCGTCAGCGCGGTGAGCTTCATGCGACTTGAGGGCGTGCTGTCAGCACGACTGTTTTGCGACCGACCGGCCTTGCAGGCTGCCGTCGCTGCCATCGGCCTCACCATGGCCGCCGCGGCTGCCCCCAGCATCGGCCGCGCCGAGCCGGTCGACTTCTCCCGTGACATCCAGCCGCTGCTGGCCAAGCGGTGCTATTCCTGCCACGGCCCCGACACGCAGGAAGGCGGCCTGCGACTCGACGACGCTGCGGCCGCCACGCGTGAACTCGACAGCGGCGCGCGGGCGATCGTGCCAAGCGATGATGCCGCCAGCGAGATCCTCGCCCGGATCACCTCCGACGATCCCGACGTGCGGATGCCCCCCGAGGGATCCCGCCTCACGGCGACCCAGGTGGAGACGCTCCGCCGCTGGATCACCGAGGGAGCCGAGTTTCGTGAGCACTGGGCCTTCCGATCCGTCGTGCGGCCTGAGCCGCCGGCATCGACGGCCACCAACCCGATCGACGCTTTCGTCCGCGACACGCTCGCTCGCCGCGGGCTTTCCGCTCCTTCCCTGGCCGACAAGCGATCGCTCCTGCGGCGGGCAACGTACGGCGTCACCGGCCTGCCGCCGACCGAGCAGGAGATGCGCGACTTCCTCGCCGATGATTCTCCGCAGGCCTGGGAGAAGGTGGTGGATCGGCTGCTCGCGTCTCCGCACTACGGCGAGAAGTGGGCCCGCCACTGGCTCGACCTCGTCCGTTACGCCGACACCAACTCCTTCGAGCGCGACGGCGACAAGC
>CAIKWU010000006.1 GCA_903831155.1 uncultured Planctomycetaceae bacterium
ACCGGGCGCAGGCCGTGGCGGTCGCCACACCATGCTGGCCGGCGCCCGTCTCGGCGATGATCCGCCGCTTGCCCATGCGCATCGCCAGCAGGCCCTGGCCGAGCGTGTTGTTGATCTTGTGGGCGCCGGTGTGCGACAGGTCTTCCCGCTTGAGCCAGATCTGGGCGCCGCCGGCGAGTTTCGTGAGCCGCTTGGCGAAGAGCAGGGGGGTGGGCCGGCCGACGAAGGCCGAGAGCAGGCCGTCGAGCTCCGCGGCGAAGGCGGGATCGGCGATCGCCTCGCCGTAGGCCCGCTCCAGCTGGTCGAGCGCGGCGGAGAGCGTTTCGGGCACGTAACGGCCCCCGAACATGCCGAACCGCCCGTAGGTATCGGGCACGCTCGAGAGCGGCTGGGTGACGACTGGCGATGCCATGGCAGGGTTCCTGGCGGCCTTGCGGTGTTGGTCGCGGGGGCGGGTTGCCTCGGGATTCTCCGCGATTGTAGCCTGCCCACGTCCCGCCACCATCCACGTCCACCGCCCCGGCACCAGCGATGCCCGAACTGCCCGAGGTCGAGACGATGCGTCGCGGCATCGTGGGCATCGCGGGGCTCCGGATCGCCGGGATCAGGTTTCCGCGGAGCCGCGTGCGGCCGATCTCGATCGAGCCCCGTCCCGCCTCGCTCGCGCGGCGGCTCCACGACCGATCCGTGGCCGGCGTCCACCGCCGCGGCAAGCGGATCGTGATCGAGATCGCGCCGACGGCCGCCGACGGTCGCCGATGGCTCGCCTTCGAGCCGCGGATGACGGGGCTGATGCTCATGGTCGATCCGCCGACCCCGGAGCACGTGCGGATGGTGGTCGAGTTTGCGGGCAGCGGCAGCAAGCAGCTCACGTTCTGGGACCGCCGCGGCCTGGGCACGATCCGCCTGTTCGACGACGCGGGCCTCGACCACGCCTGCGGTCCTCATAAGCACGGCCCCGACGGGCTCGTGGTCACGGGCGACGAGCTCGCGGCCGCCCTCGGCGAATCGCGGCGGGCCGTGAAGGTGGCGCTCCTCGATCAGCGGGCCGTTGCGGGCATCGGCAACATCTACGCGGCCGAGATTCTGTTTCGCTGTGGCATCGATCCGCGGAGCCGCTGCCGACGGCTGAAGAGAACTCAGTGGGACGCCGTGGCGAACGAGACGCGCCGCGTGCTCGCCGAGGCCGTGCGGCACGAGGGCTCGAGCATCGGCGACGAGACCTACCGCACCGCCGACAACCGCGTGGGACGGTTTCAGCGGCGGCACCGCGTGTATGGCCGCGAGGGCGAGCCGTGCACCGGCTGCGGCGGCGAGATCGTGCGGATCGTGCAGGCCCAGCGGGCGACGTTCTTCTGCCCGTCGTGCCAGCGGCGGGCATGACACGCGGGCGCCAGGCTCGAAGGACCCCACGCGTCGCCTCCCGGCCGTTCGGTGGGCTCGGGATCACCCGTGCCCCATCGCCGGACGTTCGAGGATGCCATCGGGGCATCCTCTCACTCGGATGCCGCCGGCGCTTCGCCATCCTGGCTGCGCTTGGCGGCATACGCCGGCTCACGGGGCACGGGTAATCCCTCGCTGAGTTCGTGCTGATTCGCGGGAGCAGTCCGGCGGAGGCACGCGCAGACGCTGGGGAGATTTGTGCAACTCGTCGCCCGCTCGGTGCCGTTTGGGAAGCGAACTCACAAATCCCCCCGGCGGCGAGCATGCTTCCGACGGGCGGCGCGCCACCTTGCACGGCGTCATCCGCCATCCGTCGTTTGGCACCCCCTGCGGCCGTGTCGTAGTCTGAGTTAGATCAGTGATCATGCCCGACACGCCTTCTCGACGGAGCGCGACCATGCGACTGTCACGACGAGATCTGCTTCGATCTTCCGCGGTCGCCGCCGCGGCCGGCATCCTGCGTGGTTCCGCCGTCGCCGACACGGAACCGGCTGCCGCGACGGCGGAGACCCTTGCCGGCCGGCTGCATGCGTCGCTCACCGAGGCCCAGCGGAAGCAGGTCTGCTTCGGGTGGGATCACGTGCATCCGAAGTTCGGCCTGCTCCGCACCCGCGTGGGCAACAACTGGAACGTCACCGAGCCGGAGGTGAAGGGCGACTTCTTCTCGAAGGACCAGCAGCAGCTGATCCGGGAGATCTTCGAGGGGCTGATCGATCCGGCCTGGCATGAGCGGTACGACCGTCAGCTCGAGGACGACACCGGCGGCTTCGGTCACGGGCAGTCGATCGCCCTGATCGGCGAGCCGGGCAGCGGGAGGTTCCAGTTCCTGCTCACGGGCCGGCACATGACGCTTCGCTGCGACGGCGACTCGGCGGATCACGTCGCCTTCGGCGGGCCGATCTTCTACGGACACGACACCGGCGGCGGCACCGAAGACGCGGCCCACACCGGCAACGTGTTCTGGGAGCAGGCCGTCGCGGCCAACGGGGTGTTCGCCATGCTCGACGGCCGGCAGCGGGAGCTGGCGATGGTGGCGAGAACACCCCGCGAAAACGCGATCGCCTTCCGCCGCGGTGGCGGGGAGCCCCAGGGGATCCCCGTGTCGGAACTCTCCGCCGACCAGCGGGGCGAACTCGAGCGGGTGCTCGGCGTGCTCCTCGAGCCCTACCGCACCGTCGATCGAAACGAGGTGCGCGGCTGCCTCTCGCGGCAGGGGGGCCTCGACCGCTGCCGGCTCGCCTACTATCGGGATGGCGACCTCGGCGATGACGGGGTGTGGGACAACTGGCGGCTCGAGGGGCCGGCCTTCGTCTGGCACTTCCGCGGCTCGCCGCACGTTCACGTGTGGGTGAACATCGCCGACAGTCCCGACGTGCCCACCAACGCCTGACCCGCCGACGCCGGAATGATCGACTGCTGCATCGTCGGTGGAGGCATCGTCGGCCTCTCGATCGCCCGAGAGCTCGCCGGCCGTGGGCTCGCCGTGCGGGTGCTCTGCCGCGACGGCCGCCGCGACACCGCGTCGTGGGCCGCTGCGGGCATCTTTCCGCCCGCCCCCGACCACCCCGACGCCACGCCCAACGAACGGCTTACCGCCTGGAGCGATCGGCTCCATCGCGGCTGGGCCCGGGATCTCTTCGAGGAGACCGGCATCGACACGGGCCTCCGGGAGTGCGGCGGGCTCCACGTCTGCCGCGATGCGGCCGGCCGCGACGCACTGCTCGCCGCGGCAGCGGCGTGGCGAACCCGGGGCGCGGCCTGCGACTGGCTCGAGGCCGTCGACCTCGCGGACCGCGAGCCGGCGCTGGCCGGCGCAGTGGCCCGGGGCGGCGTGGCGGGCGGCTACCTCCTGCCCGAGGAGATGCAGATCCGGTCGCCGCGACACCTCGAGGCACTGGAACGGTCGTGTGAACGCCGGGGTGTCGCGATCACACGCGAGGCGACCGTCCGGCGGATCGTCGCGCAGGGGGGGCGGGTGGAGCACGTGGTCGCCACCGTGGGCACCGGCGAAGAACGGCTGCGGGCGGCGGCGTGGGTGCTCGCGGCGGGAGCGTGGACGGAGGGGCTCGGTGCGTCGCTGGGGCTGGCGATCGAGACGCGGCCGATCCGCGGCCAGATCGTGCAACTAAGGCTCAAGCGGCCGTTGCTCACGAGGGTCGTCAACCGGGGG
>CAIKWU010000007.1 GCA_903831155.1 uncultured Planctomycetaceae bacterium
GGGAAACCTCACGGCCACGCCCGACTTGTGACGGGTCGAGAGCGACACGCCCTCGAAGGCGAGCTGCATGACGAGCGACGGCGTGCAGATCCGCACCGGGCCGTGCTTCTCGATCGTGGTGGCCCGCACGATCCGGTCGATCTCCACGATCTCGGCGTCGGTGAGCCCCGAGTAGGCCTTGGCGACGGTCACGAGCCTGCCGTCGTCCCAGAGGCCGAGCGTGTAGTCGCTGTGCAGGCCGGCCCGGCGGCCGTGGCCCGCCTGGGCGTAGAGGATCACCGCGTCGATCTCGAGCGGCTCGACCTTCCACTTCCACCAGTCGCCCCGCGTGCGGCCGACCGCGTAGGGGCTCGCGAGCCGCTTGAGCATCAGGCCCTCGACGCCGCGGACCCGCGACTCGCCGCGATGCGCCGCGAGATCGGTCCACGAGCCGCCTCGCACGAGCGGCGAGAGGAAGAGCCGGGCTCCGGTGGCCGGGGCGGTGCTTCCGAGGTGATCGGTGAAGGGCGTGGTGATCAGCGCCTCGAGCCGCTGCCTTCGTTCCGCGAGCGGTCGGTCGCGGAGGTCGACGCCCTCGTGCTCCAGGATGTCGTAGGCCACGAACACGCACGGCACCTCGTCGAGGACCTTCTTCGTGACCTTCTTGCGGCTCGCCCGCTTGGAGAGCATCGCGAACGGCAGCAGGCGGCCGTCACGGACCGCGAGCAGTTCGCCGTCGAGCACGATTCCTGCAGGCAGCGAGCCGCCCGCGGACGCGATCTCCGGAAAGGCGTCGTTCACCAGTTCCTCACCGCGGCTCCAGATGGTCACGTCGTCACCGCGGCGGACGATCTGGGCCCGCATGCCGTCCCACTTCCACTCGGCCTGCCAGTCGGCCACGTCGCCGAGATCCTCGGCCACGTGCTCGACCGCCGTGCGATCGAGCGCGGAGGCGAGGAAGAACGGATAGGGACGGCGGCTGTCGGCCGCGGACGCCTCCGGGGTGAGCAGCCGCGTGAACGCGTCGGCGTCGGCGGGAAGATCACCCATCAGCCGGTGGGCCATCTCCGCCTGGTCGATGCCGGCGAGTTCGGCGAGCGCCCGGGCCACGAGCGTCCGTGACACGCCCACGCGGAGGCCGCCGGTGAGGAGCTTGTGCCACACGATCCGCTCCCGTGGCGCAAGCCGCCGCCAGACGGCCGTGACCACCTCCCGCTTCCGCGTGTCGTCGGACCCACGCAGGTCGTGGATCGTGGTGCGCATCATGTCCGTGAGGTCGGGCTCGGTGGCGTCGCTTGGCGCCTCGGGCTCCGGCAGCACCAGCGCGAGCGTCTCGGCGAGATCGCCGACGTGGGCGTAGCACTCCTCGACGAGCCAGGCGGGCAAGCCCGTCGCCTCGGCGGCCCACTCGCGGAGCTGGCTCGTGGAGACGCTTCGCAGCTGCCGCTCGCCGGAGAGCACGCCGAGGGCGCAGGCGGCGTCGTGGGAAGGCGCCGCCGCAAAATAGTCGCGGAGGGCGGCCACCTTCTCGTTGGTGCTGGTGGTCGCGTCGAGCCGCCAGTAGAGATCGGTGAAGGCCCTCACGCGCCGGCCTCCGTGTCGGCTGCATCGGCGTCGTCATGGGCGAAGTTGTCGCTTGCCTCATCGGCCGTGGTGGCGTCGTCCGGAGCCGCCTCGCCGGCGAAGCGGGTCGGCAGCACCGAGGCGTCGAGGCCGCGCGTCTCGCGGAGATAGCGGGCGAGCGCGTCGCTGAAGCCGTGCGTGGCCAGCACTCGGCGGGCGTTCGTGGCGTCGATCGCCGCGAGCAGGCCCGGGAAGTCGGCATGGTCCGACACGGCGAATCCCTTGTCGAAGCCCCGGCGGCGGCGGACCCCGCGGAGCGTCATCCAGCCCGAGGCCATCGCCACGCTCGACTCGCCGAAGAGGTTCAGCCACGAGCTGCCGAGCACGCTCGGCGGCGCGATCACCAGCGCCCGGCCGTCGCCCACGCGGCGGGCCCGTGGCGGCACGCGGTCGATCGGCGGCAGCCGCACGCCGCTGGCCCGGTAGGCCTCGACGAGCTTCATGACGGCGCCGTGGGCCACGATCGGCCCGATCGACGGATCGACCATCGCCGCCAGCCGCTGCGCCTTGCCGAGCGCGTAGGCGAGGATCACGCTCGTGCGGCCGGCGTCGCGGTTGGCCCGCCACCAGGCGTTGATCTCCGCGGCGATCGTCTCCGGGCTCGGCCAGCGGTAGACGGGCAGGCCGAACGTCGATTCCGTCACGAACACGTCGCAGGGCACGTGCTCGAACGACGCGCAGGTCGGATCGTGGTGGAGCTTGTAGTCGCCCGTGACGACCCACGTGGTGCCGCCGTGTTCGATCCGCACCTGGGCCGAGCCGAGGAGGTGGCCCGCCGGGTGGAGCGACACCTTCACGCCGTTGATCGACACGCTCTCGCCGCGACGAAGCGTGTCGATCGGCGAGCCGCCTCCGATTCGCGAGCGGAGCACGAGTTTGCCCTCGGCGGCGCAGAGATAGCGATCCGAGCCGGCCCGGGCATGATCCGCGTGGGCGTGGGTGATGATCGCCCGCGGCACCCGCCGCCAGGGATCGACGTAAAAGTCGCCCCGCTCGCAGTAGAGCCCCGACTCCGTGACGCGGAGCAGATCGCCGGCGGTTGATGTGGCCTGCATGGCGGCGGGATTCCGGGCCGGCGACGGAGACGAACCTGATCGACGGAATTGTAGCCGGTCGGTCACCGCGGTCCCGCCGGCGGCCGCTGCATCAGGAGCAGCCGCTCGCAGCCCTCGCGGCCAGGATAGGTCGCCTCGGCAACGTGGGTGGCGAGCACGCGAAAGGCTCCGCCGGCCTCGAACCGATCGCCCAGTTCCGCGAGCGTGCAGCCGTGCGGTGGACCTTCGCCGGGGCGGCGGCCGCCGCGGTAGGGATCGAGGTAGAAGACGCCGAGGAGGTGCCCACCCGGCCGCAGCGCCCGCCTGACGGCCGCCACGTAGTCGTCGCGGCGGTCGACGTCGATCGCGCAGAAGCACGTGTGCTCCCAGACCCAGTCGAAGCGGCCGAGCAGATCGGGCGGCAGGTGGAAGAGGTCGCCTTCGCGGAACGTGGCGCTTGCGGGCCCCGCGAGCCGTGAGGCGGCGGCCACCGCCGAGGGGGCGATGTCGAGCCCGAGCACGCGGGCTCCCGGCTCCGCGGCGGCGATCGCCCGCACGTCGTGCCCGAGGCCGCATCCTGGCACGAGCACGTCGCCCGCCAGCCGGCCCGGGTGCGCCGCCAGCCAACGGACGAGTTCGGGGTGGGCGGTGCCCTTGTCCCAGGGGGTGTCGGCCGCGAGGTATCTGGCCTCCCATTCGGACGGCATGCGTTTGTGTCTCCGCGGCCACGATTTCCGGCGGTCTCGGGCCGGCACCGCCCCGGAGCGTATCGCTCCGCCGCCGGCCACGCTATTCTCAGCGGCCCAGAACGCGACCCTGCCTCGCGGCCCACCCGCCCCCAACCGAGCACCACGCGGTCTCGACCACGGCGATGCCAAAGGAACTGGCCCACATGGACGTCGCCGGCTTCTACGCCGACATCGAGCGATTGAAGGCCGACACCTACCGTCAGATCGGCCCCGCCGACTTCGCGCACCTCCGCCGCATCGAGCGGTGCGGCAAGTTCGCGACGATCGCGGGCTATGCGACGGCCTGGATGATCCCCAATCCGGCGGCGGCGTTTCTTCTGAGCCTCGGGCAGTTCACCCGCTGGCTGCTCGCGCACCACATCACCCATCGCGGCTACGACCGCGTGCCGGGGATCCCGGCGCGGTACACCAGCAGGGTGTTCGCCCGTGGATGGCGACGGTTCGTCGACTGGTTCGACTGGCTCTATCCCGATGCCTGGGACTACGAGCACAACGTGCTCCATCACTATCACACCGGCGAGGAATCCGATCCCGACCTCGCCGAGCGGAATCTCGATTTCCTGCGGCGGATGCCGGTGCCGGTGTGGGTCAAGCACGCCCTGATCGCCGTGGCGGCCTGCACCTGGAAGATCATCTACTACGCGCCGAACTCGCTGAGCTCGCTCGATCCCGAAAGCCGCAAGCCGCTGCATCACAGCAAGGTCGTCGCGATGACGATCGGCAGCGTGCTCGACTTCCGCCGCCTGGCGGTCCGCCGGCTCTGGCTCACCTGCTACCTGCCGTATGCCACCTGGCACTTCGGCGTCGTGCCGATGCTGTTCCTGCCGCTGGGCTCGACCGCGGTGTGGTGCGTGTTCATCAACAAGCTTCTCGCCGAGGCGATCACCAACGCCCATGCCTTTTTGGTGATCGCCCCCAACCACACCGCCGACGACCTCTACCGCTTCTCCTTCCACTACCATCGGAAGGAGGAGTTCTACGTGACCCAGGTGATGGGATCGGCGAACTACCGGTGTGGCGGGGAGATCACCGACTACATGAGCCTGTGGCTCAACTACCAGATCGAGCACCACCTGATCCCCGACCTGCCGATGCGGCAGTACACGCTCATCCAGCCGCAGGTGAAGGCGATCTGCGAGCGGCACGGCATCCCCTACCGACAGGAGAGCGTGTTCCGGCGCTTCGGTCGGATGCTCGACGTGGCCGTCGGACGGACGAGCATGCGGGAACTGGAGGCATTTCCGCGGCCGGCCGGTTCCGGCCCCGCGCCCGCCTCAGAGCGTGCCGCCGCCGAGGTTGATCGGGCTGTCGGTGATGTTGCCGACGATGCCCCGGATGATCTCGGAGCCATCCTCGGTGCGGAGGTGGTCGTACCAGGCCTGGGTGGCCACGGGATCGAATGCGTGGGTCTCCCGGCAGCGCTTGCGGGCGCGGAGCACCAGGTCGGCGGCCCGGGCTGAGCGGATCTTCTGGTAGCGGACGAGGCTGTCCTCGACCCCGAGCGTGGTGGTGGCGAGCGTGATCGCCAGCGCGAAGGTGTCCTCCAGGGCCGAGCAGGCGCCCTGGCCGATGTCGGGCGAGGTGTTGTGCGCCGCGTCGCCGAGGATCGCCACGCGGCCCCGCACCCACGTGTGGAAGGGATCGATGTCCCAGATCTCCACGCGGTTGAGCGAGGCATCGGGGTCGATGGCATCGAGCAGCGTCCGCACGCCCGGCGCCCAGTGGCCGAATGCCCGTTCGAGCGGTCGTGTGCCCTCCGCGCGGTCGTAGGGAACCCCCGGCGGCTCGGGGATGTCGACGAAGTAGTAGAAGCGGCCGCCGGCCACCGGCATCACGGAGCACCGCTTGCCCTCGGCGACATACGTCGTCCACTGGTTCGCGGGGCCGATCGCCTCGTCGATCGGGATCAGGCCGTTGAAGTTCGTGTAGCCCGCGTGGGTCCGCTCGATCCGAGGACCGCCCTCGGTCGCGCCGGTCACGTGGTCGCGAGCAAGCGAGCGGGCTCCGTCGGCTCCGATCAGCAGGTCGGCGGTGTCGGTCGATCCGTCGGCGAACGTCGCGGTGACGGTCGTGCCGTCGTCGGCGATGCCGGTGAGCCGCGCACCGAGGCGGATGCGGCCCATGCCGAACCGTTCCATCAGCAGGGCCTGGAGGTCGGCCCGGGCCACGACGTAGGGCCGCTGGCCCGTCTGTGTCGTCACCGGCGCGAGGCTGAAGCGGCAGAGCGTCTCGCCGGAGTGGCCGTCGAGGTAGGCCATGTCGTCCATCAGGCCGCCGATCGCCGCGACCTCCGCGGCCAGGCCGAGCCAGTTGAGCACCTTGACCCCGTTCGACCAGAGCGAGAGGGCCGCCCCGACGGGCTTGTTCTCCCGCATCTGGTCGTAGATCACGACCTCGTGGCCGAGCCGCTGGAGCGCGATGCCGGCGCTCGCCCCTCCGATGCCAGCCCCGACGACGATGACCTTCATTGCCGGTTCGCGGAGCGACTACCGATACGCCTGGTTGCCGACGGCGGGAAAACGATAGCCACCGAACCCGAGCGGGGCGTAGGTCGGCCAGTCGCCGGGGACGACGCCCGGTGGCGTGCCATACATCTTCCAGGTCGGCGTTCGCGGGTTCGTCGGCGGCACGAAGTACTTCGGCCTGGTGCCGTGGCCGGTCACGTAGGGCGAGGCTCCCGGAGCGTAGGGAGCCTGCTTCTGCGGCGTGCCCAGCGACATCGGCGACCGGGGCCCGCTGAACCAGCGCCGGCCTGCGGCATCGGCGCGCTGTGCCGTTGCGGCGAGTGACAGGACGACGACGAGCAGGAGAACGTGCCGCATGATGCCACCGGGGGACGAATCGCCTTCCTGAGAACTATCGGCATGCGCCGACCTCCGACGTGCTCGCGTCCGCTGACGGCACGCCTCTGACGGCTGCGCGGGTCGTAGGGGCGGGAACAC
>CAIKWU010000008.1 GCA_903831155.1 uncultured Planctomycetaceae bacterium
GAGCTGGCCGGTGCCGCCGGCCACGACGACCAGCCGGCTTGCCGAAAGCGCCGAGGAGTTGGCCAGCTGGAGCACGCCTGCCTGCACCGTCGTGGAGCCGGTGAGCGTGTTGGCCTGGTCGACCACCAGCGTGCCGGCACCGGTCTTGAACACCGGCGTCGAGCCCGAGAGCGTGGGGTAGCCCGCCTGCGTCTGCGTCTGCGTGCCGCTCGCCACGTCGATCGTAATCACCGGGGGAGCGGAGGCCGTGAACACGAGGTTCAGGTCGTTGCCACTCTGGGCGATCGAGAAGGTTCCGCCGGCCAGATCGTTGGCGAAGCCACCGGTGCCGTTGGTGGCCCCGGTGACGATCGAGAACTTGTCGGCCGCAAAGCCGCTGATGCCGCCGGCCGCGGTGGCGATCCGCCATGTGGAGCTCGTCGACGAGTTGAAGTTCGCCGCCGACCCGCTCACGTCCGGCGAGATGCCCGAGAGCGTCCAGAGGTTGATCTTGAAAGGATCGGCGCTCGTGGAAGCGATCGCGAGCGTGCCGGTGACGCTGACGAGATCCCAGGCATCGAGGGCCCCGGCAGAACCTGTGCCGGAGAGCATCTGCCAGTTGTAGTTGCCGCCGGAGTTCCAGGTGAGGTCGCCGCCGAAGGACAGCGTGCCGGGGCTCGCCCCGGGCGAGAGCGTGGCGCCACTCGCGATCGTGGTCGATCCGCCCACGGTGCCCGTGCCCGCGAGCATGGCACCCGCCGCAACCGCCACGCTGCCGCTGCCGGCGCTGAAGCCGTTGACGACGAGCGTGCCGGCGTCGACGGCGGTGGGTCCGGAGTAGGTGTTGTCGCCGCCGAGCACCAGCCTGCCGCTGCCGGCCTTCACGAGCGCCCCGCCACCCGAGATCGGGGAGGCCGCGTTGACCGTGATCGTGCTCGTGCCCGATGCCAGGAAGGTGCCGGTGCCGGAGGCGAGGCTGATCGGCACCGTGTCCACCGTCAGGTCGGATCCGGTGAGGTTCGTGACCGTGCCTCCCGTCCAGTTCATGCCGGTCGACACCGAGACGGCGTTGCCGGTCTGGGCCCCGCGGGCGATCGACCCGGCCGCGAGCGTGCCGGCCGAGAGGTTCACGGTTCCCGAGACCGCCTTGAAGGAGCCGGTGGTTCCGGTACCGAGGATCGTGTTTTCGGCGAGCGTAAGGCTCGTCGCCCGGACGAGGGCCGTGGGGCTGGCGATCGACAGGGTGCCGTGGGCCGCATAGGTGCCGGTATTGATCGTGCCGGCCGTGCTGCCGGTGATCCTGCCCACGACGATGCTGGAGGCGTCGAGCGTGCCCGAGCCCATCGTGAACGTGGAAGTCTGGACGCCGGTGCGGTTGGTCTGGGCACCGTTGTTGGCAAGGCCGATCGTGAGCGTCGTCACCTTCGCGTCGAGGCTGCCGGCAGAGAAGTCGGCGGTTGCCGTGAACGCCGTCTTGGTGGTGACAAACGTCGCGACGTTGCCGACCGTCCAGGTGTCGACGGGCCCGGTGCCATCCGTTCCGCGGACGACGAGCGACGGACTTGTCAGTCCGGCGTTGAACCGCACCGTGCTGTCCGATCGGCCGCCCGACGACTGGCCGAACGCACCGATCGAGAAGGTGTTGGCCTGCCCAAGGAGCAGTTGTGCGTCGCCGCCGTTGCTGCTGGCCGACACGTCCGCCACGCCGAGCACGGCCGCCGTGATCGAGTTTGACCCGGCCAGGGTGAGGACCGACGTGCCGGGGGCGACGGAGTTGGTTGCGCCCCCCTTCAGGCCTACGCGAACGGTGCCCTCGGCGTTCGAGTAGGTGAAGGTCGCGAGGGACGAGAGGTCGAGACTCGCGCGGGCGCCGGCGACGCTCACCGCGCCGCCCGGGCCGACCTCGACGTTTCCCGGACCGGCGATCGTGAGGGCCGCCCCCCCGGAGCCGGTCACGGCCATGCCGTCGAGGGCGGCGTTGTTGCCGGTCGTGAGGGCGCCGAAGGTCTGACTGAGTGAGCCGATGGCGAGGCTGGCATTGGCGCCCGTGAAGGCGAGCGTGCTCGTGGTCACGAGTTGGTCGTTGACCGCAAGCTCCAGCGTGCCCCCGCCGACCACGGTCGATCCCGTGTAGGCCTGCGTGGCGGTGAGCACGAGCGTGCCGGTGCCGGACTTCGCCAGCCCACCGGCGCCGGAGACCACGCCGGTGTAGGTCGTGCTCTGCCCGTTGCCTCCCGCCGAGAGCGTGTGGATGCCGACGTCGATGCCTCGGGAGCCGGTCAGAGCTCCGACGTTGAAGGTCGTCGCGGCCGTGGCCGTGAGGGTGAGCGTCCCGAGGTCAGACGCGTTCATGTCGAGCGTGGAGCCGGCCAGGGCGTTGGCGTTGCCGAGATCGAGCACGCCGTCGCGAATGCGGGTGCCGCCGGTGAACGACGTGCTGCCCGTCAGCGAGAAGGTGCCGCTGGCCACATCCAGGTTCACCTTCTGCGTACCGCCGAACACCGAGTCGGCGATCCGCCCGGAGTAGGCCGACGTGCCGCCGGCGATCGTGAGCGTCGAGTCGCGCGTGGTCGAACTGTTCGCCACGACAGTCGACTGCGTCGTGCTCGTGAGTGCGGCGAGCGTCTGGTCGTAGCCACCGAGGTTGTACGTGGCCGCGCCCGACGCCCCGAGCCACAGTGTTGCCGTGGTGCAGACCGCGTCGGTCGCACCGTTACGGAGCGTTCCCGTCACGGGAACCGTGCCCCAGCCCGTGCTGCCGGTGCCGCTGAGGATCACGTTGCCGCTTCGCTGGGAGAAGTCGACGCTCGGGCCGGTGACGTTGATCGGCCCCGCGATCACGAGCGTGGCGCCACCCGCACTGCCGAGCATGCCGCCGCTCGACGTCGGCGCGTTATTGAGGGTGATGGGACCGGTCAGCGTGACGGTGCCAGACGTGGCCCAGAGAACACCGTTGCCAGCGCCCGGATTCTGGACACCGGACACCACGATCGGGTTGGCGAGCACGGTGCCACTGCTGCCCCCGACCAGGAGTCGGGTGTTGCCGCCGGCGTTGGTGATCGTGACCGTCCCGGAGCCGAGCGCGTCGGAAGCATTGACCTGCAGGTTGCCCTGTTCGAGGGCCGTGCCGCCCGTGTACGAGTTGGACGACGAGATGGTCACCGTGTTGGCCGCGATCTTGCGGACGACACCCGTGCCCGAAATGGCGTTCGCGAGGGTGAACGAGTCGGAACGGTTGAGGATCAGCGTGGCATCGTTGACGATCTCACCGGCGACCGAACCGCCGACAGTGCCGGAGCCGAGTTGCACGGCGCCGGCGCGGATCGTCGTCGCTCCGGTGAACGTGCTCGGACCGGCGAGCACCAGCGTGCCGTCGCCGAGCTTGGTGAGGCTGCCGCCGGCGCTCGCGAGTCCGCTGGCGAGCGTCACCGTCTGCGAGGCCGTGTCGAGCACGACGGCCTGTCCGGCAGCCGTGCTGAACCGCGACGAATAGTCGCTCGTGTTGGCCGCCGAGAACTGGAGCGTGCCGCCCTCGAAGGAGAGCGTGCCGGACGAACCCAGCGCGTCGGGCGATACCAGCGCCACGGTGCCACTGGCGAGCACCATGCCCCCCGTCGGGCAGCCGGTGCCGGCAAGCATCAGCATGCCTGTGCCCTGCATCCGCATGGAACCTTCGCCCGAGAGCCCGCCCGAGTAGGCGAAGGCGTCGGACCGATCGAAGACGAGCACAGCCCCGGCCGCGATCGATGCGTCGGCGGTGAGGGAGCCCACGGTGCCGCCGGCCCCGATCGCCAGGGTCCCCGAGGTCACGCTCGCGCCCCCGGTCGCGGTGACGTCGCCCGTGACGAGCATCCGGCCGCCGCCGGTCTTCGAGAAGCCGTTGTCGGCGGCCATCACGCCGGCGATCGTGACCGTGGCACCGTTCGCCACGTTCACGGCGTTCGTCGCCCGATTGGCGGCAGTGAGGGAGAGGGTGTCGCCGGTCACGGTGTAGCCGTCGGTCACGAAGTTCAGGCCGTTGGCGGCGGTGACGGTGCCGCTCACGGTGACGGTGCCCGCGGTGGCGTCGAACCGCGCGTTGCGGGTCGGATCCCAGGCGACGACCGTCGAGCCGTCGTTCCAGGTGAGGCCGGCCGAGCTCCAGGTGCCGCTGCCGCCGGGGCTCGTGCCGTTGCCGTACCAGGTGTAGGGCGTGGCCGGCGTGAACTGCAGGTCGATGCCGAGCGAGTCACCCGACAGCGCGACCGCGAACGTGCCGCCGAGAAGGGGATTGGTGAAGCCATTGGCACCGGCAGTGGCGAGCGTGTTGACCCTGAACAGGCTCGGGTCGAACCCGGAGATCGCGGCGCCGCTCGTCAGGATCCGCCAGCTGCCGGGCACCGACGCGTCGAAGTTGCCCGCATTGCCGCTGACGTCAGGACTCGTCGAGGCGAGCGACCAGAGGTTGACGTTGAACGGGTCTGCCGAGGAGAGCGACGACAGCGTCAGCGTGGCGGTGCTGATCAGGTCCCAGCCCGAGCCAGCGGTGCCGGTGGCGTCGAGCACCTGCCAGTTGTAGTTACCGCCCCCGCCGAGCGCGAGATCCTGCGAGATCGTCAGCGTGCCGGGACTGGAGCCGGGGGACACGACCGCCGTCGAGCCGATGGTGACGGAGCCGGCCACGATCCCCGATCCGGCCAGCGTCTGGCCAGACGAGAGCGCGAGCCCACCAGCCTGCTGAGTCAGGTCGAGCACACCGCCGGCGGCAACGGCGAAGCTCCGCGACGAGGCGACGGATGCGGACGGGCCGACGACGAGTGTGCCGGCCGACACCGTGGTCGGTCCGGTGTAGGTGTTGAAGGCCGCCAGGGTCCACGTGCCCGGGCCGTCCTTGGTGACGCCCAGCCGTCCGCCCGCTGCGCTGTCGGCCAGGGTGGTGGCGATCGCGTTGGCACCCGTGTTCGTGCCCACGAGCCTGAGCACGCGATCGGTTGCGCCGACGAAGGTGGCCGCGCTGCCACCGGAGAGGATTGCAGGTGAACTGAGGGTGTAGGTGTTGCCACTGATCGCCGTGATCGTGGCGGTGCCCGACACGGCGGGTGACGTGAACCGTTGGCCGACGACGGTGCCGGGCGCGGCGGCGGTGAGGTTGATCGCGACGGCGGATCCGCTGGTGAACGTGAGCGTGATCGGCGTCGGGTCGGTCGCGGTCACGCCGCCGGTGAAGGTCAGGGCGCCTGCGCCCGAGGAGTCGATGGCCCCGCCTGTGGCGTCGATCTGGAGCGTGCGGTTGCTCGATTGGTCGGTCGCGCCGGTGTAGCGGAGCGTGCCGCTCGTGCCCTGGCCGCTGAACTGGATCGTCGAGCCGGCGCCGAGGACGCTGGGCAGGCCGGAATCGGCGAGGTTCTCCACCTCGAGGCCGCCGTCGAGGATCACCGGCGTGCCGGTGAACGAGTTGCCCGTGTTCGCCAGCGACCAGGTGCCCGCACCGGCCTTGATCAGATTCGTGATCGCCCCGGCCCCGGTTCCGTTGACGATGGGCCCCGTCACCCGGCCGTTTCCGGATCCGCCGAGGCCGACCGTGCGGGTGCTCGAGGCGACGTTGTTGGAGAGCGTGCCTGCGAGCGTGAGGAGGCCGCCGTCGGACGTGAAGTTCATGCCGTTGCCGCCCGCGACGGCGAGGGTCATGTCGGCCGTGAGCGTGTTGTCGCCCTGGAGGTTCTGGACGTTCGGGGTGCCGCCGTTGGCCGGGCCGTTCGAGGAGGCGAACGTGGCGAATGGATTCGCGTAGACGTTGGTGCCCGACGTGTTGAGCACGAGCGAGCCCGTATTGGTGCCTGCCTTCGGAATCGCGACCGTGCTTGCGGCCGGGAGGGCGGAGGTCGCGTCGATCCGCAGGGCCCCACCGCCGCTGGCGATGGTCGTGGTCCCGGAGTAGGTGTTCACGCCGGTGAGCGCCGTGGTGCTCGTGCCGGTCTTCGTGATTCCGCCGGTGCCGCCCGCGCCGACGAGGTTGTTGGCGATCGTGCCGTCGACGTTGGCGAAGGTGAGGTTGCCAGAGCCGCCCGTGGCGAACGTGATGTCACCGGTTCCCTGGGAGCCGGCCGCGCCGATCGTGATCCCGCCGGCCCCGGCCTGCACGATCCCCCCAGTGAATGTGTTGACTCCGGTGGTGTTGGTGAGCGCGAGCGTGCCGCCACCGGTATGGACGATGCCGGCCGATCCGACCACCGGGCCCGTAAAGGTGACCGACGAGCCGGCGTCGTTGTTGACGGCTGCCGTGGCATCGAGGGCGACGCTTCCAGAAAGCGTGAAGCCGACGGCATTGCCGGAGCGGAGCGTCGCGGTGCCCGACGCGAACGTGAGCGACTCGGGAATCGGCGCCGCGTTCGCCGTGGACAGGAGATAGATCTGCGAGCCATCGGCGAGCGTGGTGCCGGCCGACACGTCACCGAGGCCGTAGGGGTTCTGCAGGAAGGCTTGGGCACCTGTGGCCAGCGCGATCGGTCCCGAGTAGCCGTTGCTCGAACTCAGGGCCAGAGCCGATGTGCCGGTGTAGACGAGGCCGCCGTTGCCGGAAACCGTTCCGGCGATCGTGCTGCCCGTGTCGGCCCCGAAGGTGACCGGGTTGGAGCCGAGGGCGAGCGTGCCGCCCGACGCCACGCCGAGGGCGCCGAGCGTGAAGGACGAACCACTCAGGGTCGAGACGTCGAGCACGGCACCCGATCCCGTCACAAACCAGCCCGGCGACGTCGTGGGGAGGGATCCGCCCCCACTGAACACCAGGCTTCCACCTGCGACCGTCGTGGCGCCGGAGTACGTATTGGCGGCCGTGAGTGCGAGCGTGCCGCTGCCGAGCTTGACGAGGCCGAGGGAGTTCACACCGCCATTGCCATCGACGAGCGGCGCGGCGTAGGTCAGTGATCCACCGGCGTTGGAGGTGTCGAGGCCGATCGCCGCGCCTGGCAGGAAGCCGTCGCTGCCGCTCGAGAGCGTGAGCAGCGTGGCCACGTCGGCCAGCGTGAACTCGCCGGCCCCGCCCACGTTGACCGCCAGCGCGCCACCGGCGCCGGTGGTCAGGTTCGCCGCCGTCCACTTCGCCGCATCGCCGGCGTAGAGCGCCGCGGGCGTCGCGAACTGGAGCACACCGCCCGTGATCGAGGTCGGGCCGGTGTAGAGGCTCGTGCCGGAGAGCACCTGGATGCCGAGCGCCGAGGCTGAGGCCACGGTCTGGCCGGACTTCGTCAGCGCCATGCCTGCGGCGCCATCGGCGAGGTTGCCGGAGTAGATGAACGTGCTGCCCGGTTGCGCGTTGAGCGTGAGGCTTGTGATCGATGAATAGCCGGTTGGGGAGAAGGCCCCACTGCCCACTACTCCACCGAGCGTCGCCGCGGTGCCCGCCGCGAGCTCGAAGACCCCGGTGCTCGCCGTGTCGAAGCCGCTGTTCTGCAGAGCCTCGGCGTTGCCGAGGGCGAGGGTGCCACTGCTGACCAGCGTGACTCCGGTGAAGGTGCTCGTGCCGGTGAGGGCGAGCCTGGTGGC
>CAIKWU010000009.1 GCA_903831155.1 uncultured Planctomycetaceae bacterium
GACGGCGATGAGGACGTGGCCGGGCGTGGTGATGATCGGCATCGTGGTCGCCGCGGTCGGCTGCGCCCACCATCAGCAGAACCAATACGCCTACGCGCCGCCGCTGGCCCCGCCGGTCTACCCTCAGCCGCAGTCGGCGACACCGGCCATGGCCGCCATGACGGCCGCCCCGCCGATGGCGGGCACGCCCGTGGCCGCGCCGGCCGCGATGATGCCGCCGGCCGCCATGGTCGCCGGACCGGCCGTCGGAATGCCCGTGGCCGTCGATCCATGCTGCAATCCGAGCGACGGCGGGGCCATGCCCGTGGTCTACGAGTCGGCCGGGCAGACGCCGCAGTGCCCTCCGGGACCGTGAGGCCTCGCGTGTGCCCGCCGGCGCCCGCCGCCGCGTACACTCTCGCCCACCCCCGGAGGACGGCACGAGCGTGACCGATTCGAAGACCACCGGCCGATCTGCCGGCATCCTGCTCCATCCGACGTCGCTCCCCGGCCGTCACGGCATCGGCGAACTCGGCCCCGAGGCGCACCGCTGGCTCGAGCGGCTCGCGGGCATGTCGCAGCGGCTCTGGCAGGTGCTGCCGCTCGGCCCCACCGGCTACGGCGACTCGCCCTACCAGACGCTCTCCACGTTCGCGGGCAACCCGCTGATGATCTCGCTCGACGGCCTCCGCAACGCGGGGCTCGTCGACGACGCCCGCCTCGACTCGCTGCCGCGGCTGCCGGACGACCGCGTCGACTTCGGCGGCCTGATCGGTCCGCGGACGAGCCTCCTGCACGAGATCGCCGCCGGCTTCGACCGCCATGCCTCGCCCGAACTCGACCGCGACCTCGCCGAGTTCACCGAGTCGCAGCGGGCCTGGCTCGACGACTACACGCTCTTCGCCTCGCTCAAGGCGCACTTCGACGGCCGCCCCTGGACCGAGTGGCCCGCCGATGCCGCCCGCCGCGATCCCGCCACGCTCGCCGCGGCCCGCCGCACCCTCGCCGATCCGATCGACCACGCGCGGGTGCTTCAGTTCCTCTTCCACCACCAGTGGACCAGCCTCCGCCGCCGAGCCGGCGAACTCGGGATCGCGATCATCGGCGACCTGCCGATCTTCGTGGCCCACGACAGCGCCGACGTCTGGTGCCGCCCCGACCTCTTCGACCTCGACCCCGCCGGCCGCCCCACGGTCGTCGCCGGAGTGCCCCCCGACTACTTCAGCCAGACGGGCCAGCGCTGGGGCAACCCGCTCTACCGCTGGGACGTCCACGAGGACCGCGGCTTCGACTGGTGGATCGCCCGCCTCGCCCACGCCTTCTCGCTGGTCGACGTGCTGCGGATCGATCACTTCCGGGGCTTCGCCGGCTACTGGGAGATCCCGTCGGACCATCCCACCGCCGAGCACGGCCGCTGGATGCCCGGCCCGGGCCGCACGCTCTTCGACGCGGTGGCCGCGGCCCTGGGCCCGAGGCCGATCATCGCGGAGGATCTCGGCGTGATCACGCCGGACGTCGACCAGCTCCGCGACGACCTCGGCTTCCCCGGCATGCGGATCCTGCAGTTCGCCTTCGGCGACGACCCCCGCGGCGCGCTCTTCCGCCCCGAGTCGTACCCGGCCGCCTGCGTTGTCTACACCGGCACCCACGACAACGACACGACCGTCGGCTGGTATCGCAGCGAGCCCGGCCGCGACTCGACGCGCACCCCCGAGCAGATCGCCCGCGAGCAGCACGCCGTCCGGGTCGCGCTCTCGACCGACGGCTCCGAGATCCACTGGGACCTGATCGCGCTGGCGTTGCGGTCGCCCGCCGACACGGCGATCTATCCGCTGCAGGACGTGCTCGGCCTCGGCAGCGAGGCCCGGATGAACGTGCCGGGCCGCGAGGGGGGCAACTGGACGTGGCGGTTCCGCTGGGAGCAGCTCACGCCCGCGATCGAAGAGCGGCTCGCAGATCTCACCACCGCGAGCGGACGGGCCTGAGAAGGGCGAGGGGCTGCCCGTGCCCCGTCGCCGGACGTTCGGGTGGCTCGGGGCTGCCCATGCCCCGTCGCCGGACGTTCGCGGATGCCCTCGTGGCATCCGCTCACTCGGATGCCGCCGGCGCTTCGCCATCCTGGC
>CAIKWU010000010.1 GCA_903831155.1 uncultured Planctomycetaceae bacterium
AACACGTTCGTCCAGGTCAGCTCATTGTTCCAGCGGCCGAAGCGGCTCGGGGTGAACGCTGAGCCGTTGCTCGTGAGCACCTGCCAGGCGCCGTTCGCGGCGTTGCGGATCGCGATGTCGTCCTTGCCGTCGGCGTTGAAGTCGCCGACCGTGGGGAACTGGTAGATGGACAGCGCCGCCCACTGGGCCGGGGCCGCCGTGCCGGTCGAGGTCGTCTGGGTGACCCACCAGATCCCGGCCGAGGTCTGCGACGCCGTGTCGGTGAGGCCGTTGCCGTCGAAGTCTCCGACCACGGTGTTGGCCCAGGTCTGTCCAGCGGGCAGCGGCACCGGTGCCGAGGTGGTGAAGGTGCCGCCCGAGGCACGGCTGATGATCAACTCGGAATCCGAGACTCCGATGATCGCATTGGGGCCCGGCGGGACCGGAGCCGCGACCGTCACCTGGAAGGTGTCTTCGGCAAAGACCGTCGCGTCGTACACGTTCGTGGCCCGCACGGTCACGCTTCCCGTGCCGGTGGCCCCGGGGGCGTAGACGAGTTTCAGGCTACCATCAGCCTCGATCGTGGGCGTGACCAGCCCCGGCGTGGTCGTCGAGACGGTGTAGGAGAGCTCCCCGACGCGGACGATGTTGGCAAACTTCACGAACTGGTCGGACGTGAGCGTGTCGGTGCCCACGGCGGCGTTGGTGAACGCGGGATCGGTGCTCGGGTTCGCCCCGGCAACATTCCGCAGGGGCACCGTGTCGAACGGCGACGAGTAGCCGAAGCGAGGGACGTTCGCGATCGCATCGACGGCGGCCATGCCCCCGCCGAGCACCCGGCCGAAGACGGTGAAGCCGCCGTTCTGGTTGTCGAGGTTTTCCGAGTTGTCGGCGAGGTTGAAGAACCACTGGTTCGTGGCGCTGTTCGGGTCGCTGCCGAGCTTCGCCATCGCGATCGTGCCGCGCACGTTGTTCGCCGCGGTCGTCGTCGTGGGCTTGGGTTCGTTGACGACCGCGGGGAACTGCGTGACGTTGTCGACCGCGACCGGGTTGGCCCCGGTGACCTTGAAGCCGCCTCCCTGCACCACGAAGCCCGGCACCGAGCGGTGGATGAACGTGTTCTGGTAGTGGCCACCATCGACGTAGGAGAGGAAGTTGGCGGCCGTGGCGGGCGTCGACCGCAGGCGGTCGGGACCCTCCTGATCGAAGAGCTCGACGTAGATCTTGTCGTTCGGCGCGGCGTTGTTGACGTCGAACCGCACCACGGTGCCCGTGACGTGGTGATCGTCGAATCGCCCGGCCAGGGAGATGGTGGCCGGGCCCGCGTCGCGGGCGGCGACGACGTCGGCAAGCGGGGCGAGCACCTCGACGTGCATCACCTGGCGGGGCTCGAGAGCCTCGATCCGCCCGAACGGTTTCTTCCGCTTCATGGGTCCACCGCGTGCTCGTGCCAGCCCCACTGAATTATCGCCCGGGAACGCGTCCGGACAAAGACCGTACGCTGCCGGGGCCGTTGCGGTTCGATTCGGGGCGTTTTGGGCTTCAGGAACGCCGCTTTTCGATCGCCCGCACCAATGCCGTCCCCATGTCGGCGGGGCTTTCGGCGACCTCGATGCCGGCGTCCCGGAGGGCGGCGAGCTTGGCCTCGGCCGTCCCCTTGCCTCCGGAGATGATCGCGCCGGCATGGCCCATCCGTTTGCCCGGCGGGGCGGTGCGGCCGGCGATGAACGCCGCCACGGGCTTCGTGACGTGGTGCTTCACGTACTCGGCCGCCTCCTCCTCCGCCGAGCCGCCGATCTCGCCCATCATCAGGATCGAGTGGGTGTCGGGGTCGGCCTGGAAGAGGGCGAGGATGTCGATGAACGAGGAGCCGACGAGCGGATCGCCGCCGAGGCCCACGCAGGTGCTCTGGCCGTGGCCGAGCTGCGTGAGCTGCCAGACTGCCTCGTAGGTGAGCGTGCCTGAGCGGCTCATCACGCCGACATGACCCGGCGTGTGGATGTAGCCCGGCATGATCCCGATCTTGCACTGGCCCGGCGTGATCACGCCCGGGCAGTTGGGGCCGATCAGCCGGCTCTTCGAGGCCTTCACGACCGGCATCACCCGGGCCATGTCGATCACGGGGATTCCCTCGGTGATCGCGATCACCAGTTCAATGCCGGCGCCGACCGCCTCGAGGATTGCGTCGGCTGCGAAAGCCGGTGGCACGAAGATCATCGTGGCATTGGCGCCGGTTGCATCGCGGGCCTC
>CAIKWU010000011.1 GCA_903831155.1 uncultured Planctomycetaceae bacterium
CCTTTCTGGCGGGGCCGCATCGATGGCGGCTATCTGATGCTCGACGCCTTCGGCGGCTGCTGCCTCTACGACGAATCAGCCCGCGAGCCTGAGCCGCGCCACGGGGTGCTCGGCTGGCTGCTCGGCGGCGCTGCCGCGGAGGAGTGGGCCGGCCGCGACGACGACGCCCTCGTGGCGGCGGCGATCGACTCCCTCCCGGCATGGCTCGGCGATGCCCGCCCCCACCTCCTGGAGGCCCGGGTGCACCGCTGGACCGGAGCGGTCAGTGCGCTGCCCGGTGGCTGGCGGTCGCCCGGAATCGACCGCCGGCACCAGCCTGATCCGGCCGGGCATCCCCACCTGCTCGTCGTGGGAGACTATCTTTACGACAGCACACTCAACGGCGTGCTCGACTCCGCGGAACACGTCGCGGGGTGGCTGGCGGCGGAGTTTGGCTGACCGCCATTTGCAGGATTTCGGATGATCACCTCCCACCAGCAACTCGCCGACACCGGCACGATCCCGGTGAACGGACTCCCGCCCGACACCACGGTCGAGCGGATGCCGCTCGCCGATGGTGGCGTGTTTGAGGTCGCCCTCGTGACCGTCCCGGCAGTCGAGGCCGCGGAACACGACTCGGTGATCGCGGAACTCGTCGGCCGGGCAAGCTCATGGGTCGCGACGGCCGCGGCTGGCGGCGACCCGCCGCTCGTCACACCCCTCTACGGCACCCATGTTGTCTGGAGCCCCCGCCGCGCCGTGGCGCTCGGCCCGACGGATCGACTCGCTACGATGCAGACCGCGATTGTCGACTTCGCCGACCGCGAAGCCGAACTCCGCGACATCGAGCGGCGGATCGCGGCGGCGCTCGAGCACGTTGATGGCGACGCGCCGCTCGCTTTTGAGTTTGACGAGCAGTCGCTCCCGCGGCGGCGTGAGATCGCGGGCCGGTTTCAAGACGCCATCTCCCTTCGTCGCCGGCTCGCGGTGCTTGCCCCGGCGGTCCACCGTCCGGCTCCACAGCCGCCCACGCTCGCCGGCCAGCTCGGTGAGCGGCTCCGGGACCGCACGCGGGTCGTGGAGCGACTCGACCACGCCGTCGAGCAGGCCGACCTGCTGGAGCGGGTCTACTCCGGCTGCGGCGACCGCGTGGCGGAGTTTGTCTCGTCACGTCGGCACCTGACGCTCGAGTGGGTGATCATCCTGCTCCTCGCGGCCGAGGTGGTCTTGATCACGATCGACCTGCTGGCGAACCGCACGCCATGACCGGTCGACGCGCGGCGACGCGGCTGGTGTCGATCGACCTGCTGCGGGCGGTCGCCATCGTCCTGATGACGCTGGTCCATTTCGTGGAGAACCTCGCTGGTTCCTACGATGTGGAAAATGGCCCGTTCATTGGTGCCAACCGCTACTGGTGGATGCCGACCGGGTTCGCAGCCCCGCTGTTCACGTTTCTCTCGGGGGTGAGTTACCGGCTCTGGGCCGACGCGCAGGCATCCCGTGGTCGCGATCCGGAAGAACTCTCGAAGATCACCGTCCGCCGCGGGCTGTTCCTGATCCTCTTCGGATTCGTGTTCAACGTGCTCGTCTGGATGCC
>CAIKWU010000012.1 GCA_903831155.1 uncultured Planctomycetaceae bacterium
CTCCGCCAGCCCGGACGGCCGGCGCACCTCAGGCTGCAACGGCCAGGATGGCGTTGCACCCGGCAAGCCCCGCCAATCGGGACCGCGCTGCACTCCGCCAGCCCGGACGGCCGGCGCACCTCAGGCTGCAACGGCCAGGATGGCGTTGCACGCGGCAAGCCCCGCCAACCGGGATCGCGCTGCAATCCGCCGGCCCGGACGGCCGGCGCACCTCAGGCTGCAACGGCCAGGATGGCGTTGCAGCCGTAAAACGGAGGGCACGGGATTCGAACCCGCAACCGGTTTCCCGGCATCTGATTTCGAGTCAGACCGCTAGCCATTCGCTTACCCTCCGGGGACGAGTCTAGGCCGCAGTTCGATCGCGCTCAAGGAGCGGTCGCGGTGTCCGCATGCGCCGCGAGTTCCGGAAGCGCCGGCCATGCCGAACGAACCCGGCGTGCCGGCGATGACGCCCCACCCCGCCGGCCGTCGCCGATTGCCGGCCCGCTGCCGATACACCTGCAGGACCGCGGGCTGCGGGCGCCAGGCCGGCCGCCCACCCGCGGGAAACGTGAAGACTCATGGCGAAGGACACCTGGCGACTGGTCACCCGGGGCCCCGACGGGGAACTGGTGATCCGCGACTTCGACTCCGCAGAGGGCATCCTCCGCATGCACCTGCAGGTGGGCGCGGACGACTGCAGCACCGACCTCGACCTCCGCGGGGCACCGGTGTTCCGCTCGCTCATCGGGCCGATGCCCGAGGGCCGCAACGTCGTCCGCTACGAGACCCCCGAGGTCTTCGAGGCGCTCACCAAGGAGTGGGCCGCCCCGAAGGCGCCGCGCCGCCGCGGCCGCAAGGCCCAGCAGCAGGCGACGCTGCCGGACGCCACCGATGGCTGACACGATCTTCGGCCGGATCATCCGCAGGGAGATCCCGGCCCGGATCGAACACGAAGACGATCTCTGCCTGGCGTTCCACGACGTGGCGCCCCAGGCGCCGGTCCACGTGCTCGTGATCCCGAAGCGGCCGATCGTGTCGCTCGCCGAGGCGGGCCCCGACGATGGGCAGCTCCTCGGCCATCTCGTCGTCGTCGCCACCGAAGTGGCCCGGAAGCTCGGCCTCGCCGACGGCTACCGGCTGGTGGTCAACTGCGGCCGCGACGGCGGCCAGTCGGTCGACCACCTGCACGTCCATCTGCTCGGCGGCCGGAGGCTCGCCTGGCCGCCGGGCTGAAGCTCACTGCCACCAGCTCCGCATCCGGTCGAAGATTCCTCCCGACGCCTGCCGCTCGGGCACCTGCTTCGACGGCTCGCGGGGCACGTGCGGCGGCTCCCTGAGCCGCTCCTCGGCGGCCTCGACCACCGCGTCGGGCACGTGGGTCTCGAGAAACGACGGCCAGTAGCCGTCGAACGCGGCCAGGCACCCGCCCACGTCGCCGGTCGCCGCCTGATGCTCCAGCAGGCTCACCGCCTTCGTGATCCGCGTCCGTTGCGACTCGTCGAACGCGAGGTCGAACACGCGGACCTCGTCGATCTCCACCCGCCCCGGGCCGAGCAGGTCGAACCGCACGCGGAGCGAGTCCACGCCGCCCGTGGGCAGGTCGTCCACCTGGAGCACGAACTGCGACCATGCCGGCGTCAGCGGCCGGCCCCCGGCGAGGCCGCCCACGGCGGCGAACCGGTAATACTCGCGATCGCCCTGCACGCCCTCCACGGCGATCCGCAGCGGCGGTTGAACGTCTCCCGACACCCGCAACCAGGCCGCCACGCTGATCCGGCCGGTGCGCGGGGGAGCGAACGGGTTGCTCCGGAGCGTGGCCAGCCCGTTGAGCGACGAGAACGCGAGGCCGCGGCCGGACGCACCCGCTTCGCCCGCGCCGGCGACGATCGCCAGGGCCCCACGCCGCGGCTCGACCACCTCCCAGCCGGCGATGGAGGCCGCCGGCCTGCCGGATGTGTCGACGGCCCCGAGCTCGAACCCGGGATTGTCGAGCACCTCCAGGGGCACGGGCGTCTCCAGCACGGCCCGCCTCCGCTTCAGCTCCTCGACCCGCGCCGCGACGACCCGGGCAGCCTCCTCGGGATAGTCGAGCCGTCCGCGCTCCACCGCCACGCCCCCGTCGAGGACGAGCGTGCGGATGCCGTGGGGCTCGAGCGCCACGGACACGTCGCGTTCGCCCTCGATGGGCAGCGCGACGCCGCCCACGGTGTCGACCACCGCCGAGGGCCGCGACGAGAGCGTGAGCACCGCCCGCACCGGGGCGTCGGTCGGGTTGACGAGCATCAGCCGCGCCACGTCGCCGTCGCGGCAGCCGCGCACGACCACCGGCCGTGGAACGGCCAGCACGGAGCTGCACGAGGCGATCGGCAGCGACTCGAACGCCCAGCGGGCGTCGGCTGCCGGGAGATGGCTGCCGACCAGTCGCGAATCGAAGACCGCCTCGGCGTCGCAGGCGGCGAGCGACTCGGCGAGCGGAGTACCATCGGCGACCACGGGGCGAACCGCGACCGGCCCGGCGATCGTGGCCGTTCCGAACGGTCCGTGGGAGGCGGCGGCGGCGAGGTCGAGCACGAGCGGCATGCCGACGATCACGGCGGCACGATGTCGGGCCCCCAGGGCTGCGGCGGCGACTGCGGACGATCCGTTCGCCTGCACGCAGGCCGCGCGGTCGCGAAGGTCGGGCGTCGGGCAACAGACGTGCGGGGCGACGAACACCACCCTGCCGGCGGCCTCGCGCGGGATCGCCGCCGGATCGAGGCCGGCCTCGCGGACGACGTCGCGCGGGCGATCCCCGGCCGCAGCCGCGTCGGACGCGAGCGTGCTCTCGGCGAACAGCGACGTGGGAACGAGGTGCAGCGACCAGCGGCCGTCGATCCTCGCGAGCCCGTCGGCGAGCCGCGCGTGAAACGCCGCGACCTCCCCGCACCGCCACGCCAGCCAGGCCGCCCGCAGCGGCCCCTCGACGAGCCGCGCTCGGGCGGCGAAGCGACCCTCGCCCTCCTGCGGATCGTGCGGCTCGGGCAGCGACGCCACGAAGCGGGCGAATGTGGCGTCGTCGAGGCCACTGGCGACGTCCGGCAGATGGAGCCAGCCGTCGTGCGGCATCAGGAGGGCGAACCCCTCCACGGCCCGGCTGCCGCGAAGGCGGCCGGCAGCCTCGACGAGCAGGTTTTCCACGGCCTGCTGGACCCTCGGGTCGAGCACGTTGTAGTGGACAGTGCCACGGGCGGTGAGTCGCGGTCGGCCGTCGCCGCCGATGCAGGCGATGCCGGGCGGGCAGTCGGGCGAGGCCAGCTGCGCCTCCACCTCCACCAGCGGCGCGTCGAACGCGAAGGACGGCAGCAGCGCGAGGCCGTGGCTCTCGAAGCCGCGGGCCAGCAGGGCGAGCAGGTCTCGGGATGCCGGCTGATCTCCCTCGACGCGGGCGACGTAGTCCCACGTGGCGGACTCGCGGGTGAACGCCGAGGGCCAGGCGGCGGCGCCGTCGGCGAACACGGTCACCATGCCGCCCGCGGCGGCCTGAGACCGCAGCACCTCGGCGGCATGGCGAACGGCGTCGAGATGGGTGCCCCAGTCGCTCGCCGACCGGCCGCGGCCGGAGAGCGTCCGGCCGCCGCCCCCGAAGTCGCGGATGAGATCGGGGCCATGCAGCATGGCGTAGGTGCGCCGGCCCACGCCCGTCGCGGCAAACCCGGCGCCGGTGCGACGTTCGGCGACGACCGGCAGCCGGGCGGGCCCCGCCGAAACCCGCACATGGCCGAAGATCGCGGCCGTCGAGGTCGATGGATTCGCGACGACCACCAGCGGGTTCCTGGTCGTGGGCCAGAACACGAAGCGGTGCGTGCCGAGGCGGGGCGCGGCGGCGATGAGCGGACGACGAACGTCGACACCGCCCGCATGCCGGGACTCGACGACCGCTCCGGCTGCGTCGGCCTCCAGCACCACGACGGCGAGGACGGCATCCTGGTCCGCCGGGTAGTCGACCTCGACGGCCAGCGGCATGCCGGGCTGCACGCCCGCGAGCACGACCCCCTCCCAGCTGGGCTCGCCCGCCGTCGATGCGGGCGGCAGCCGCAGCATCGGCCCGAGCGGGTGCGGCTCGACGGTCGAGTGGCCGTGGGCGAGCAGGCCGCTGAACCGCGGCACCATCGCCGACACGTCGGGCAGGGCCACGCCCGGAATCTTCGGGAGCGTCACCGGAGGCCGTGGGAGCGACGGCAGCGGCACCGACGGCAGCGGCACGCCCGGCAGCCGCCTGAGCCGCTCGTGCAGCCGTGGGCTGCCGGGGTCGAGCTCATACACGATCTTCCAGGGATCGGCCGACGGCGGCTCGGCGGGCCCCTGAGCCACGGCGACGAACTGAACGGATCGCTCCGCGAGCAATCGCGACCAGCGGAGGCTGCCCCGCTCGACGGCCTCGAGTTCCACGTCGAACACCCCGGCGGTTGCCGGAAGTGCGACCTCGAAAACCACCGGTTCGAACTCCGTGAACGGCCCCGCGGTGCCGATCGCCACGAGCGGTGCCGACTGCTCGGCCAGATCGGTGCCCAGTCGGCCGTCCCGCAGTCGCATCCGCAGGTCGGCCGCGTGGCCCCCCTGGAGCGAGGTCGGCAGCAGCGGATCCACCCGCAGCAGCACGCGATCGCCGGGGGCCCGCACCTCGCCGAGCATCGCTGCGGAGAACGCGTCGCTGCCGGCGGCGGCGGCCGTCACCCGCAGGGCGTCGCCCACGGACGCCTTGAGCGTGACGCGGTTGCCGACGTCGTCGAGCGGACGCTGCACGGGTGCCGCGAGGATGTCGGCCACGGCCGCCTCGAACACGACGGGCTCCCGCGCCGTGTCGGCCGCCACCAACCGCACGGCGATCCTCGCGGTTCGCCAGTCGGCCACGGTGATCTCCACGCCGTCGCTGGCCACGGGCCGTGGCTGGTGCACGTGGATCACGCCGGCGGAGTCGTGGGCCATCGCCGCCGCATCGGGTTCGGGCGAGAGCGTCCGCCAGGCGGGGGCTGCCCGGGCATTCGGGTCTCCCGCGACCGTGGCCGCGATGCTGCCCGACCACGTGCGGGGCGTGCCTCCTCCCCACTGCACGCGGATCGCGACCGGCCGCGACCGGCGGGCCGCCGCCGGCGCACCGGATGCCGGCTCCATCAGACCGGCGAGGTCGGCTGCGAACGCCGAGGCCCCGCAGGCCGCAGTCGCGACGAGAAGCAGAAGCGCGCGGAGTGACACCATCGGCACGTCAGCGGGGACAGGGAAGCCTGCGGGGTCGGGGATGGTAGCGGTCCCGCCGACCCCGGACCACGCGGGTTTGGTCGCCGAAAACGGCCGGTTTTCAGTCCGCCATCAGCCCGACTGGGCCGCGGCGGCCGAGAGCGGCATCCGCCAGGCTTCCGCCGTGCGGCCGTCGAGCGCGGCCGCGGCGAGGGCCGCGAGTTCCTCGCCCACCGCAGCCGATCGGTCGGCCACGTCGCACCGCTCGAAGAGGTCGTCGGGGCGCGCATAGAGCCGTTGACGCCCGCTGGCGTCGCCGGCCGAGGGAGTCACGAGCCGCCATCCGGGCGTGGTCACGGCAACGCCCGTCGACGCCGCCGTGATCACGCGGTCTCGGTCGAACGTGGACCACGACTCGAACAGGCCGGCGAGGCTCCGTCCCTGCCAGGGATCGGCCGGAGACGATGGGGACGAGGCCTCGCCGTGCATCGCGGCGAGCGTCGCGCCGAGGTCGGCCGGAATCAGGAGCCCGCCGTGCCGTTGCCCCGCCATGCGGCCGCGGGCGTCGACGAGGATCGCGGGGAGGTCCGCGATCTCGCCGAAGGGAGGCGAGGCCCCGGGGCCGATTCGGCCGTGCAGGCCGAGCGGCATGCCCCTCAGGCCGGCGACGAGAATCGTGGCCGCATCGCCCATCGCATCGAGGAGCCTGCCGACGCAGCGATCGAGCAGCGTGAGCTGCGCGGCGAACACGTGCCGCAGTCCGGTGATCAGATCGGGGTCGGTGGCGGATGTGACGGGCAGCTCGGGAACAGCCGCTCCCCGAGGTGGCGGCGGATCCTCCGGATCGAGGTACTGCTCGCGAAACTCTTCGGGCGCGTCCCAGCACGCGGCAAGGCTCGAGGTGTGGCACCAGATCATGTCGTCCTGCCGCCGCGCCGCCCGCGCCGCGGCCGCCGCGAACAGCCGCGCGAGGTGCGTGCCCTCCTCGTCGGCGGCCACGTCGGCCGTCGGACTGATGGGCACGACCGTCGCCTCGCAGCCCGCAAGCGTCCCGGTGATCGACGGGTCGTCGGTGACGATGCCCACACCTCCGGGCCGCCGGTCGACCAGCCACGCCGTCAGGCCTGCGGCCGCGTCGCGCGGATCGTCCGACGTGGCGACCAGGCCGTCGAACACCACGCCCCGTGCGGCGAGCCGGTTCACCGTCGGCATCGCCACCCACGTGGCCCCGTAGGCGGGGAGGATCCAGGCCGGCAGCCGATCGACCGTGACGACGAGGAGCCGCAACGACCCGCCAGTCTCGCTCATTCGACCGCCGCGCCGTCGGTGCGATCGCGGCCCCGGATGAGCCGCACCAGCAGCGGGGAGAGCGCCGCGACGAGGATGCCCATGCCCAGCGAGGAGACCACGAACAGGAAGAAGAAGTCGGCCTGACCGCCGAACCTCCACGGCAGGGCGATCTCGCCCCGCTCGATCGCCTCGACCTTCGCCGCGATCAGGCCGCC
>CAIKWU010000013.1 GCA_903831155.1 uncultured Planctomycetaceae bacterium
CACGCCGATCCTGAGGTCGACGCTCGATGCCGTGATCCTCAGGCTCGGCCCCCAGCAGACGATCACGTCCGATCGCCGCCGCCAGGTGGAGGCGACGGTCATGGAGCAGCTCGTTGACGAGACGTTGATCCGCGACGAACTTGAGCACCGGGCCGTCACGGTGTCCGATTCGGAGATCGACGCCGCCCTCGGGCAGTTCAAGGGGCAGTTCGCCGGCGGGCAGGCTTCGTACGAGGCGTTCCTCGCGGCCACCGGCCGCAACGAGGCCGGCGTTCGCGAGCAACTGCGGGTGAACATCGGCATGGAAAAGTACGCGCGGCCGCTGATGACGCCCGCGGCCCTCGACACCGTCTACCAGGAGAAGCGGCGCGAGGTCGACGGAACCCGCCTCCGAGTCAGCCACGTCCTCCTCAGGCCCGACATCCTCGATGCGGGAAGCCGCGACGGGGAGGGCATCGACCGGATCGTGGCCAAGGCCGACGCCATCCGCCGCGACGTGCTGCAGGGCAGGCTGCCGTTCGAGGATGCAGCCCGCAGGCATTCGGCGGCACCGAGCCGCCACCGTGGCGGCGACATCGGCTGGATCGGCCGCGATGGACCGATGGTCGACGACTTTTCCAAGCCCGTCTTCGGGCTCGCCAAGGGGGAGATCTCGAGGCCCATCATCACCCCGTTCGGTGTCCATCTCGTGAAGATCATGGACGTCGATCCGGGCCGCATCGGCATCGATGCCGTCAAGCCCCGGCTGGAGAAGGTGCTCTTCGCGGAGCTGGTTCGCGACCTGATCGCGGAGGCCCGTGAGCGGCTGCCGGTGGTCTACGCCCAGGGGGTCGCTCACTTCGACCCCGCCACCCCGGCCGATGACGCCGGGCCGCGGCGGATCATCGTGCAAGGGGATCCCGCCACGGCGAAATGAGGGTGGTTTTCGGATTGTGGGCCGCGGATTTCGCCGCTACCCTTCCCGCCCCTCTCGACCAGTGGCCGGACCGATGACCTTTCGCACCACGCTGCTCGCCGTCTGCATGGTGTCCGTCCCGGCGGTGGCCCTGTTCTCGCACCGCGTGCCGGCCGGCGTCCGCGCCAGCGTGCGGGAGGGCACGGCGGCGGGCGTCGCCTGGTGCCGCGACGCCGTGTTCGGGCCAGCGTCCACCGTCGCCGATCGGGGCGTCCTCCCCGAACGCACTGGCGACCGCAGCCCGACGCGGGAGCCCGCAGGCACGGCCGACGCGGTCATGCCGAGCCACCAGGCTGGGCCCATCGACAATGCCAGGGAGCTGCTCGCTGGCCTCGGGGCGACGTCGCTGGAGTGCCGTCCGCTCCCCGGCAGTCCCGGCGGGCACGTGGCGAGCTGCACCCTGCCCCTCGACGCCGATGGCCAGTTGCTCAGGGTGTTTCACGCGACGGGTGGCGATCCCGCGGCGGCCTTCGCGGCCCTCCATGCCGAGGTCGATCAATGGCGGCGGCGGCGGCGGACGGCGCCAGCCCGCCAAGCAGCGACGGCGACGCATCCTTCCCTTCAATGATCCGGGGCGTGCGCAGATGATGCGTCGACACCGGCGACCCTCCTCTCCCGTGCTCCACCAGGGATGGCCTTTCGCCACGAGCCATCCACTCGCGGCCGCCTCCGGTGGCTGGCGAGGTCGCCACCATCCGGCCCGCGGGCTCGGTGCGGCGACAGCCGACGCGGTCGTCGCGGTGCCCGGCGGGGCGCACGTCCGCTCGGACGAAGTCGCGCGGGTCGAGGCCGCGCTGTTCATGGCCCGAGAGCCCGTCAGCCCGCGTCGGCTGGCGCGGCTCGCCGGCCTTGCCGACGCGAGTCGGACGCGGGCGCTCGTCAGGGAACTGCGGCGGCTTCACGACGCTGCCGGAACGGCCTTTCGGGTCGAGCAGATTGCCGGTGGCTATCAGGTGCTCAGCCGGGCTCCGCTCGGGCCGTGGGTGCGGCGGCTGCTCGACCGGCCGTCCGTGTCACGGCTGTCGGCCGCCGCCGTCGAGACCCTCGCCATCGTCGCCTACCGCCAGCCGGTCACCCGGGCGGAGATCGAGGCGATCCGGGGCGTGGGAAGCGAAGAGATCATTCGGCAACTCCTCGAACGGGATCTCGTGGCGATTGGGGGGCGGGCCGAGGACCTGGGGCGCCCCAACGTCTACGTGACCACCCGCCGGTTCCTGGCGGCTTTCGGCCTCGCGAGGCTGGCGGACCTCCCGCCCGTCGAAACTCCCGCGGAGAGCCCGCCGGAGGCGGCGGTCGCGGAGGGCCGGGGCGACGACGAACCCGCCGGCTGAGACGTGGCCCCGGCAGAGACTTGCAGCGGCGCGGATCGGGCGACAGACTGTCTCCCTTCCGGTCGTCCGGGATGCATTTTCCGCGCGGCGTTTTTCGCGTCAGCGGTTGGACGTGCAACGGTCGATCGGGTAGGAAAGTGTGCGTCGTGGATTCGTTGAACCCGTCCTGGAGGTTTTCGCCGTGACGATCGTTGCAAGTGGCCGGGAGCATCGCGCCGAACTCGACGCCGAGGTGTTCTCCTGGAGTGAGATGCCCGAGTTGCTCGCGGCCGAGGATCTCTTCGACCAGGGTGCCTCGTGCCAGGCGACCCTTCGTCCCGACGTCGTTTCGACCGGATCGGCCTGGTGCGGCGATCAGGGGCTGATTGCCCCGGCCCGTGCCGAGGACGACGACGATTTCGACGACGACGACGAAGAGGAGGATGAGGACGAGGAAGACGACGATTACGAGGATGAGGACGAGGAAGACGAAGAGGACGAGGAAGAGGAAGGCGACGACGAGGAGTGGGAGGAAGTCGACGACGAGGAGGATGAAGAAGAGGACGACGAGGAAGAAGAAGACGAGGAAGAGGAAGACGAAGAGGACGAGGACTGGGAAGACGACGACGAGGACTGGGAGGACGAGGACGAAGACGAGGAGGATGACGAGGACGAAGACTGACGGTCTTCAGCTCCCCGCATTCCCTGTCACCCCATCGATTCAGGACCCCTCGCGGGGTCCTTTTTCGTGCGCTGAAGCCTGCTCCCCGCCGGCGGCCGATGCCAGCACGAGCCTGACGATTCGGCCGCGGCGCTCGATGTCGAGTTCGACCGTGGCCCCGGCGGTGCGGAGGCGTCCCACCATGTCGTCCTGGGAAGCGATGCGGGCCGAGTCGATGCTCAGGATGCGGTCGCCGACGCGGAGCCCTCCTCGCTCCGCTGCGGAGTCCCGCCACACGCGGACCACGATGGGGCTGGCCGGTTCGCCAGGATCGTCACGGGTGCCGATCCCCCATCGGCCGCTCGGGCTGCCGGGCTGTTCAGGCACGGCCGCCTCGAGGCGGTTTCGTGTCGCGTTCGACTCGCCGCGGCACTCGCCGCGGAAACCGGGAGACGGCGCAGGATCGTCGGCTGCCGTGACGACGAAGCCGAGCGCCAGCCGCGCGACCGGCTCGATCCCCTCGAGATTGACGAGCTGCACGTCGTCGCTCGGGCGATGGTAGTTGTCGTGCAAACCGGTGTGGAACATCACGGTGGGAATGCCGGCGGCGATGAACGGAAAGTGGTCCGAGTCCTCCTCGATGTCCCAGACGAAGGCCAGATCGAGGCCCGCCCCGGTGGACGGGCGGCTGTTGGCCTGCACCACGGCCTCGCGGAGGCCGATCGCGGTGCGGGTGCCGTAGACCTCGAGGCGGCCGCGGAGCCGCCCGATCATGTCCATGTTGACCGAACACACGATCCGGCGACCGGCGACGGCGGCCGGACGGACGCGGATGAAGTGCGAGGAACCGAGCAGGCCCTTCTCCTCCCCGTCCCAGAACGCGAACAGGATCGTCCTCCGCGGCCTCGCCGGAAGCCGCTGCATCGCCTCCACGATCTCCAACAGGCCGGCGACGCCGGAGGCGTTGTCGTCGGCCCCGTTGTGGACGAAGCCGAACGGCCCGTAGCTGTTGGCCGCAGTGCCGTAGCCGACGTGGTCGTAGTGGGCGCCGACCACCACCACTTCATTCTCCAGGGCGGGGTCGCTGCCCGGCAGGATCGCCAGCACGTTCCTGAGGCTGCCGAACTGCTGGAAGTAGCCCCCCTGATCGCCTGCCGGCTCGATCCCCAGCCGTTCCAGCTGCTCCACCACGTAGGCCGCGGCGGCCCGCCCCCCGCGGGTGCCCCCCTCGCGGCCCTCGAAGGAGTCGTCGGCGAGCACGCCGACGTGGCGGCCGGCGTCGCCGGACTGGATGCTCGCCGCGGACGCCGACATCCGCTCGGCGGCCCCGGCGGCGGTGCCGGCCACGGCACCGAGGGCGACGAGGGTTGCG
>CAIKWU010000014.1 GCA_903831155.1 uncultured Planctomycetaceae bacterium
GCGCCGATCCGAAGCGGTGCAGAAAGGAGACGGCGCCGAGTCGCGGGCGAGCTACGCTCGGCCTGTCGCTGGCACGGGTCGAGCCCGCCGCAGTACAAAGCAGTCGTTCGATCTCTTCGATGAAGATTCTCGTGAGGGCCGCGACTGCGTTGGGCCGGTCAGCGAGGAAGCATCGCAACCGCTTCGGGACGGAGATCACCCACTGCCGCACGGGCACCGGGGGAATGACGCGGTCGACGAGATGCGCAGCTGTCTGTGCCATTCGGCGGCCGTTGCAGGAGGGACAGACGCCGCGGCCCTTGCACGAGAAGGCCACGACAAAACCCTGCCCGCACGACGTACAGCGTGCCCTGCCGAATCCGAAGCAGAGGATGCCACAGGTAAGGTATGACCGCAGCTCCCGTTCGACGTGCGCCGAAACGGGCTGCTCAGCGACCGCCCGAGTCTCGAGCCAGCCTTCGAGGTGCTCTGAGACGACCTTGTAGAGCGGCGTCTTCTCCGGTCGGCGTCGCTCGTAGCGGCGGGAACTCGCAGTGCCGACGTGCGGGCGGACTTTGGACCGCGTCGGCGACGCAGTCAGGACGGCGACCATGGGCGCACCGGGGCATGGATGAGGAAAGTGTGCGCACGTACACTAGTGCTGCGACGAGGCCGAGGCGAGCGACTCTCACGAGAGCCGCCTTCTCAACTGCTGCCTCGATCCACGCGACGTCTCGGTTCAGGAGGCCTGTAGCGCACGCCCCTGCGGGCGCCACAGGCTCCAACTGCAGTCACGCCCCCCGCGACTTGCGCTTTGCGGCCCGGGATTCATCGCTCCACTTGTAGGGAGGACGCGTCGGCTTCCGGCCCTCGCGGGCCGCGGCGGCGGCCTCGTCGCGGTTCGCGAAATCGTAGGCCCGCAAGACTGTGCCGCGGCTGACCTTCATCTCGCGAGCCAGCCGATCGAACCCCTCCCCTGCCTTTCTGCGGCGATCCACCTCCACCGCGATTTGCCGATACTTCGGCTCGAACGGCTGGCCGGACTGGCGACGTTGGCGGCGACGGCCATCGACCCGGCCGGGCGGTCGCTGCCCTGTTTCGTGCAGGTGGAGCGCGTCCCGCACGACCTCCGCCCCGATGCCCAGTGCCCGGGAGATCAGGTCGATGCCAGCTCCGGCCTCCGCCATCTCGACGATCTGTGGCAGCATCGCCTCATATTTCGGCGTCCGGCGCAGCGGAACCACGACGTCGCGGCGGCCGCGAGGCGCCGTTCCGAGCATTATCCAACGGTCGGTATTCAGGAACTCCCAAAGGCCGACCGTTGGATCATCGGCCCCGGCGGCCTTGCCGCGGTCGAGCGCGGCAAGGGCCGGGATTCCGTCGATCGTGAACTTGGCGACCATCTCCGGCCGCTTCTGCTCCTCGACCTGCCGAGACTCGATCACCACGTCGCCCACGAGAGCCTGCAGCACCGGAGCCGCCCGGCCCACGTCCGATAGGAGAACTTCCCGGAGCTGGGTGAGGGCCACCACAACCTCCTGCTCCTTGACGC
>CAIKWU010000015.1 GCA_903831155.1 uncultured Planctomycetaceae bacterium
GCCGGCTGCCTACGCCCTCGACATGCGGGCCTCGCGGCACGAGATCGCCGCCGCGGCCACCGCCGCCGCCGACCTGGAGCGCGAACTGACAGAGCCCGATGTGGCCACCATGATGACGGCCCTCAAGGAGCGGCACGTGGCTATGGCCCGGGTCGAGAAGATCGCCCGCAGTGAGGGCGTCGCAGCCGCAGCCGCGCTGGAGTCGGACTTCGTGGACGACGCCCTCGATCCGTTTCCCTCGTCCGACATCGTGCTGCAGACGCTCGACCCGCTGCCGCTCGTGCGGGAGGTGCGGTCGAGCCTCGACGGCCGCGAGACCTTCTCCGACCTTTCGGCCGACGACCGCTGGAAGCTCCGCACCCAGCTCGTGGAGCTCGGCGCCTCGGTGCGGGCCCTGCTCGCCGAGTTCGGTGGCCGGCTCGCCGAAGACCGCCGCGCGGTGCTCAAGGGCCTCGCAGGCAAGCTCACCAAGCCGGTGGAGTATGTCCCGGAGTGGGTGGTGATGGGGGTGGCGTTCTGCCTCGGGATCGGCACGATGTTCGGCTGGGAGCGGATCGTGGTGACGGTGGGCGAGAAGATCGGCAAGACGCACCTCACCTACGCCCAAGGGGGCGCGGCGGAGCTCGTGGCCGCGTCGACGATCGCCATGGCCGACTCTCTCGGCATGCCGGTGAGCACCACCCACGTGCTCTCCAGCGGCGTGGCGGGCACGATGTGGGCCAACAAGTCGGGCATCCAGCCGCAGACCGTCCGCGAGATCGCCCTCGCCTGGGTGCTCACGCTTCCCGTGGCGATGGCCCTGTCGGGCGGCCTCTACTGGCTCTCCACGCTCGTCACCGGCTGACCGCCACCGTGCCCCCTTCGCGAACCTCCGTAGGAAGATCGAACCGGTCGAGGTTCATCACCTTCGTCCAGGCGGCCACGAAGTCGGCCACAAACTTTCCTTCGGCGTCGTCGCTGGCATAGACCTCGGCGATCGCCCGGAGCTGCGAGTTCGACCCGAACACCAGATCGGCCCGGCTCGCGGTCCACTTCACGGCGTCGCTCTTCGTGTCGCGGCCCTCGAAGAACTGGTCGCACAGGGGCGACGGCTTCCACGCGGTGCGCATGTCGAGCAGGTTCACGAAGAAGTCGTTGGTGAGCGTGCCGGGATTGCTTGTGAGCACGCCGAGCGAGGCCATCGGCCCGGAGCCCGTGGTAGCGCCGAGCACCCGCAGGCCGCCGACGAGCACCGTCATCTCCGGGGCCGAGAGCGTGAGCAACTGCGCCCGGTCGACGAGCAGCTCCTCCGCCGGCCGGTCGATCTCGCGGGAGAAATGGTTGCGAAACCCGTCCGTCTTCGGCTCGAGCACCGCGAACGAGTCGGCGTCGGTCATCTCCGGCGTGGCGTCGGTGCGGCCCGGGGCGAACGGCACGGTCACGTCGTGGCCGGCGTCCCGCGCCGCCTTCTCGATCGCCGCCGAGCCGCCGAGCACGATCAGGTCGGCGAGCGACACCTTCGTGCCGTCGGTCTGCGCGGCGTTGAACTCCCGCTGCACCCGCTCGAGCGTCTCGAGCACCCGTGCCAGTTTCGCCGGCTCGTTGACCACCCAGTCCTTCTGCGGGGCCAGGCGGATCCGAGCGCCGTTCGCGCCGCCCCGCTTGTCGCTGCCGCGAAACGTGGAGGCCGAGGCCCAGGCCGTCTTCACGAGGTCGGGCACCGACAGGCCGGAGGCGAGGATCTTCGATTTCAGCGCGGCGACATCGGCGGCATCGACGATTCGGTGATCGACCGCCGGTACCGGATCCTGCCAGAGCTGGGCCGGCGGCACCTCGGGCCCCACGAGCCGCTTCACCGGGCCCATGTCGCGGTGCGTGAGCTTGTACCAGGCCTTGGCGAAGGCCTGCTGGAACTGCTCGGGGTGCTCGTGAAACCGCTTGGAGATCGGGCCGTAGGCGGGATCCATCCGCAGGGCCAGGTCCGTCGTGAACATCATCGGCGCATGCGACTTCGCGTCGTCGTGGGCGTCGGGCACCGTGCCCTTGGCCGAGGCGTCCTTGGGCGTCCACTGCCAGGCCCCGGCCGGGCTCTTGGTCAGCTCCCACTCGTAGCCGAAGAGGTTGTCGAAGTAGCCGTTCGACCAGTTCGTGGGCGTGGAGGTCCAGGCGCCCTCCAAGCCGCTGGTGATCGTGTCGGCCCCGCGACCAGTGCGGAAGCGGCTCTTCCAGCCCAGGCCCTGCTCCTCGATCGGCGCTGCTTCCGGAGCAGGCCCCACATTGTCGGCGGGCCCGGCGCCGTGCGACTTCCCGAACGTGTGGCCGCCGGCGATCAGGGCCACCGTCTCCTCGTCGTTCATCGCCATCCGGGCGAAGGTCTCGCGGATGTCGTGGGCGGCAGCGAGCGGGTCGGGCTTGCCGTTCGGGCCCTCGGGGTTCACGTAGATCAGGCCCATCTGCACGGCCGCGAGCGGATTGTCGAGCTGGCGGTCGCCCGTGTATCGCTTGTCGCCGAGCCACTCGGTCTCCGGCCCCCAGTCGACGTCGGTCTGCGGCTCCCAGACATCGGCCCGGCCGCCGCCGAACCCGAAGGTCTCGAAGCCCATCGACTCCAGGGCCACGTTGCCGGCGAGGATCATCAGGTCGGCCCAGGAGATCCGCCGGCCATACTTCTGCTTGATCGGCCAGAGCAGCCGCCGGGCCTTGTCGAGGTTGGCGTTGTCGGGCCAGCTGTTGAGCGGCGCGAACCGCTGCGTGCCGTAGCCGGCGCCGCCGCGGCCGTCGGCCACGCGGTAGGTTCCGGCCGAGTGCCAGGCCATACGGATGAAGAACGGGCCGTAGTGGCCGTAGTCGGCGGGCCACCAGTCCTGGGAGGTCGTCATCAGCGTGCGGAGATCCTGCTTGACGGCCGCGAGGTCGAGCTTCGCGAACTCCGCGGCGTAGTCGAAGTCGCCGCCGAGCGGGTTCCCGGCGGGCGGGTTCTGGTGGAGGATCTCGAGGTTGACCTGGTTCGGCCACCAGTCGCCGTTGGTCATGCCTCCGGCCGAGGTGGTTCGCGTCGTGGCGGCGGCATGCCCGATCACGGGGCACTCGGCGGCGGGATCGGCGCCGCGGCAGGGCAGGGCGAGGAGCACCGCCCCGGCCAGCGTGCAGGCAATCGTTCGGCGGCTCATCGGTGGTCTCCTCGAGGTCGGCACGTCCGCGGCCGCGCCGGCGGCTCGCCATGGTGGCATCGTTGCAGCCACGGGCTGACACTTCAAATGCATCGAGCGGCTGATGTGCGATGCATGACGTGCATGGGAAGGACTCGGCCCGGAAACCTGATTCCACTCTGCTCCGTTCTCGCCGTGCCGGGCGGCATGCCGATTGACGGCAACGGAAGCATCCGTGTCAATTGCGGCTCGCCGACCGGCTCCGCAGCGGAGCCGCGTGGACGATCGAGTGATCCCCCCGAAAGGCCGCCTCGCCGGCGGAGCATGCGACCATGACGAAGTTCCCGGTGTACGGAGCCATCGACGGCCCCATCGTGATGATCGGCTTCGGCTCGATCGGCCGCGGCACGCTGCCGCTCATCGAGCGCCACTTCACGTTCGACCGCTCGCGGTTCGTGGTCATCGACCCCGACGACC
>CAIKWU010000016.1 GCA_903831155.1 uncultured Planctomycetaceae bacterium
CCGCTGGAGCAGGCGCCGATCAGCACCACGCCCGCCGCGATCTCCGGCGGCATCCCCATCGCCTTCGCGATCCCCCAGCCCACCACCGGCATCACGCTGAACTGGAGCAGGATCCCGATGATCACGGGATAGCTCATGTTCCTCACCGACTTCAGCTCCGCGATCGTCATCTGCGTGCCCATGCCGAACATCACCAGCTGGATCATCGCCGTCAGCAGGTGCTTATTCTTCATGTCGAGGCCGCCGAGGCTGAGGGACCGCTCCGGATAGAGCATCCCGAGCACCACCGTGACGAGCACCCAGATCGTGAACTGGTAGGTGACGAGCGCGGGGATCGCGCGGCAGCCGACCGCCGCGGCCACGCTCGCCACAACGGCGGCTGGCTGCCAGATGTCGGGTCGGCCGCCCGCCCAGCCGGCGGCGGAGGTGACTCCCGCGACGGCCGCGACTGCGAGGCCCAGCCGGGCGACGAGCTTCAGCAGGTCGGGCACGAGCCCTCCTTCGTGGTTGACGCTGCGGCGGCGAACTCCGCGGCCAGCCGGTCGATGGCCAGCGGCGGGCTCGCCAGGATCGGCGGCCGGTGTGGGTTCGGCGGCAGTGCCTCGACGACGCGGGCCATCGAGGCCTGAGCCAGCGCGATCACGTCCACCTCGGTGGCCAGTTCCTCGAGTGCAGCCGCCACCCGGGCGTCGTGCGTGGCGGCGTCGCCCGCCATCAGGGCGTCGAATGCGCCGTCGCAGAGCCGGGCCGTGATCGCGACCTCGCGGCCCGCAGCCGCGGCGCACCGCCCGATCAGGTCGGCCGTCGGGTCGAGCGTGGTGGGGAGCGTGGCGATCACGCCGACCCGCCGGCCGGTGGCGACCGCCCGCTCGGCCATCGCCCGGTCCACGCGGATCACCGGCACGTCCACGAGCGTGGCGGCGGTCTCCACCGCGCGGCCGATCGACGAGCACGTGACGAGGATCGTGTCGGCGCCGGCGGCCTCGGCCGCGGCGACGTGCTGCACCACGCGGCGGGCCGTCGCCGGCCGCAGTCGCCCGTGGGCGATCACGTCCTTGATGAGGCTGTCGTCCACGAGGTTGAACACGGCCACGCCTGGCAGCCGTTCGCGGCAGAGCTGCTCGAAGGCGGGCACGAGCGTGGCGGAAGTGTGGACGAGGCCGAGGCGGCGGAGTGGCGTGGTCATAGTGGGTTCAGCGGGTGGAAAGAACAGCTCACGGAGGTGCACGTTGGCAACCCGCCCAGGAAGCGCAGCGGACGGGGATTCGCCGCAGGGTGCCAATCTGCGGCCACGGTCGTCGTCATCGCCCTCATCCTCGCCCCGCCGTGGCCCGGTCGATGGCGACCGCGGCGAGGATCACGAGGCCCTTGATCACCTGCTGCCAGTAGGGCGAGACGTCGAGCAGCACGAGGCCGATGTTGAGCACGCCGATCAGCAGGCAGCCGAGCACGGTGCCGGCGATCGAGCCCCGGCCGCCGCCGAGCGAGGCGCCGCCGATCACCACCGCCGCGATCGCGTCGAGTTCGTAGCCCATGCCCGCGTCGGGCGTGGCCGCGTTGAGTCGCGACGTGAGCAGCACGCCGGCCACGCCGGCCAGCGCCCCGCACCAGAGATAGGCCCCCCGCTTGATCCCCGCCACCGGCAGGCCGCTGGCATTCGCCGCCCGCTCATTGCCCCCCACGGCGTAGAGGCCGCGGCCGAACCGCGTGTGGCCGGCGACGACGGCGACGATCGCGGCGAGCGCCCCCGCCACCACGATCAGCATCGGCACCCAGCCGAGCAGCGGGATGGCGTCGAGCCGGCCGTTGCCGAGAAACGAGAATGCGGGGCCAAGATCGTGGATCGGATTGCCGCCGGTCCAGAGCATCGTCAGGCCCCTCGCGATGCTCAGCATGCCGAGCGTGGCCACGAAGGGAGGCAGCCGGAACGCGGTGACGGCCGCGCCGTTGACGAGGCCCACGACGAGGCCCGTGGCCACGCCCGCGAGCATCGCCCCGGCCGGCGTGAACTCGATGAGCGTGTTAATCCGCTCCAGCCGCAGGCCCGATTTCGCGAGTCCGGCGGTCACCGCGCCGGCGAGGGCGAGTGTCGAGCCCACGGAGAGATCGATTCCGCCGGTGAGCACGACGAGCGTCATGCCCACCGAAAGGCAGAGGTTCACCGAAATCTGGCGGAGCACATTCTGCAGGTTCTTTTCCGACCAGAACGAATCGGTCGTCAGGCTCAGGAGCAGCACGAGCACGGCGAGGGCGAGCACGGAGCGGAACCGCACGAGCAGCGGCACGAGGCCCGCGGTGGCGGTGCGGAGCGGCGTGGTGTCGGTTGTTGGCGGCGGCATGGCGTCGGGCGGGATCGTCTGGCGGAATGGTGCGTGGCGTCAAGCGACCGCGGCGGGTGGTCGCTGCGGGGGAATGGCGGCATGGAGGATCGCCTGCTCGGTGGCCGCGCCGCGAGCAAACTCGGCCGTCACCCGCCCCTCCGCGAGCACGAGGATCCGGTCGCTGATGCCGAGGATTTCCGGCAGCTCCGACGACGCAACGAGGATCCCCATGCCGCCTCGGGCCAGGTCGTCGATGAGCGAATAAATCTCTCGCTTGGCACCGATGTCGATGCCGCGGGTGGGCTCGTCGAGCAGGAGCACTCGCGGCTCGCAGGCAAGGCCCTTGGCGAGCACCACCTTCTGCTGATTGCCGCCGCTGAGCGTGCCCGTCGCCTGCGCGGTCGTGGCCGCCTTGATTGCCAGCCGCGACACCGCCTCGGCCGCGCGACGCGCCTCCCCGCGGCGGCTCACGATCCACGCCCGGGTCACCGCGTCGAGCGACGCCATCGAGATGTTTTCCGCGATGCTCATCCCGAGCACGAGGCCGTCGGCCTTGCGGTCTTCGGGCGCGAGGGCGAGGCCCGCGGCGAGGGCGTCGCGCGGCGAGCGGATCGTGGCCTCGGCGCCATCGATGCGAACCCGGCCCGTCGTTGCGCGGGAATGCAGGCCGTAGACCGCCTCCATGAGCTCGGTGCGGCCGGCGCCCATCAGGCCGAAGAGGCCCACCACCTCTCCGGCATGCACCGCCAGTGAGACGTCCGCAACGAGCGGCTGCCCGCCCGCGGGTCGGGCCACGGCGAACCCGTCGAGCTGCAGCAGCGGTCGCCCGGGTGACGATGGCGATCGCGGATAGAGGTCGGCGAGGTCGCGGCCAACCATCCGGCGGACATACTCGGCCCTGTCGCGGGCGGAGAACGCCGCCTCGTGGACGAGCATGCCGTCGCGGAAGATCGTCACGTCGTCGGCGATCCGCGGCAGCTCGTCGAGCCGATGGGTGATGTAGATCATGCCCACGCCCCGATCCTTCAGCCGGCGGATCACCCGGAAGAGCGTTTCCACCTCGTGTTCCGTGAGCGCGGAGGTGGGCTCATCGAGGATCAGGAGCCGCGCATCGAGCGACAGTGCCTTGGCGATCTCGACCATCTGCCGCGTGCCCACCTTGAGCCGTCCCACCGGCGTCGCGGGATCGATGTCAAGGTCGAGCATGGCGAGCACGTCGCGGGCATCGGCGTGCATGCGGTGGCGATCGACGAGGCCCCAGGGCGTCAGCGGCTGCCGGCCGAGGACGATGTTCTCGGCGACCGACAGGCCGCCCACGAGGTTCAGTTCCTGGAAGATGATCGACAGGCCCGCGGCCTGGGCCTCGCGGGGCGAGCGAAACGCCACCGGGCGACCGTCGAGGGCGATCGTACCCGCATCGGGTGGAAACACGCCGGCGAGGATGTTCATCAGCGTCGATTTGCCGGCGCCGTTTTCGCCCAGCAGGGCGGTGAGTCGTCCGGACCGCACCGTGATGCCTGCGCCGGCGAGCGCCTGCACGCCGGGGAACGCCTTGGAGATCCCACGGGCTTCGAGGAGCGGCGGCGAGTCGCCCACGGCGGGAGTCATCGGGGTGTCCCCGCGCTGGCGATCGGGGCTTCGAGGTCGGTGATCCGTAACGGAATGAGCTTCCAGGGCTTGTCGGCCGGAAGCACGCCCTGCACCTGGCCGCAGGCGGCGAACTCGAGTCGTCCGCCCGCCTTCGCGGCGGTTGTGAACGGGGCGATGACGCGTTCGTGCACGAGCCGGTTGATCTCGCTTGCGGCCGCGGCGAGTTCGCGGGAGTCGGTCCGCGAGGCCGGATCGACCGTGCCCGTCACGTCGCGGACCGCCGTGCCGAACACGAGGCCCGTGGCGAGCATCACGTCTCCCGCGCCACCGTCGAGGGCCACACGGCAGCCCGCGGAACCGACCTCGACGATCGTGCCTGTGCCGCGGACGAGGTAGAGGCACGTGCGACTGAGGCCGACGGAGCGGCCGAGCGACCCGCAGGCCTCGGTCCCGTCGCGGCGGATGGCCGCCATCACCTCGCCCGCGTCGTTCGCCTTGGCGAGAGCCGGCGTCAGGTCATCGGCCCAGAAGCGACCCGCGAACGCCCGAGGGTCGAACGCCGCCACGGCCGTGATCTCGGAAAGAGGGCGGATGCGGATGAGCGGAAACCGCCAGAGTAGCCCGCCGAAGGACGCCAGGATCGCGGCGACGACGAGCCGGCGGAGACGTGATCGCGGTGACGGAGGGACGGGCATGCGGGCGGCCTGATGGGCGAGGCGTCAGTTCGTGGCCGGGCGGGCGTCTTCCTTCGCTCCGTAGTCGCCATACTCGCCGACGTTCTCGGGCGTGACCACCTCCACGGCGACCGGCACCTTCTGGGGAAAGTCGCGTTTCCCCTTGATCCAGGCGTCGGCATACTCCGCCGCCTGCCGGGCCATCGTCTTGGGGAACTGCATCCCCGTGGCGGCGATCTTCTTCTCGGCGATCAGTTTCACCGCCTCGTCGGCGCCGTCGAAGCCGAACACCTTCACGTCGGTGCGGCCCGCGGCAGCGAGCGCCTGGTAGGCCCCCATCGCCATCGCGTCGTTGCCGCAGAACACCGCGGCGAGTCCCTCGCCGTGCTTCTGGAGGAGCGTTTCCATCACCTCGAGCGCCTTCGCGCGGTCGAAATCGGCCGCCTGCTGGGCCACCATCGTGAGGCCGGGGTAGTTGTCCACGACCTCGTGAAAGCCCTTGCTGCGGTTGTGGGCGTTGTTGTCGCCGAGGTAGCCGAGGATCTCGACGTAGGCGCCCTTGCCGTCGAGGGCCTCGACGAAGTGCTGGCCGAGGGCCACGCAGCCGCCGTGGTTGTCGGAGAGAATCTGCGACGTTGCGGCGTCGGTGGCGTTGATCTCGCGGTCGATGCAGAACACCGGCACACCGGCGGTCTTGGCCTTGCGGACGTTGGCGATCGATCCGTCGGAGTCGGTCGCGTTGAACAGGATCGCCTTGTAGCCGCCAGCCAGCACGTTCTCGAAGTGCGAGGCCTCCTTTGCCGTGTCGTTCTGCGAATCGAAGATCGTGGCTTCGTAACCGAGCTCCTCGGCCCGCGCCTTGGCCGTCTCGCCGAGGACCACGAACCACGGGTTGTTGAGCGTGGAGATCACGACCGCGACCTTGGGCGTGCCGGCGGCTGCGGATGCCGCGGTGACACGGGGCGGTGCGGTGGGCTGGGAGCAGCCAACGGCCACGCAGGCGGTGACGACGGCGGTGAAACGGCGAATCATTCGGGTTGAGTCCTCATATCTCGTGCCATGACCAGGAGGTCGTCGTGTCCGACCTGGCCCCCTTTGAACGCGAACACGGCCCCAGCGATCGCGGGCCGCGTGCTCTCCACGCGACACCACGGCGCCCCGGGGGCCAACCGGGCCATAAATCGCAGCGACGAGATTCCGAGTTGACGGGCCACCTCGCCGGACGTGTCGCCACCGGCGACCACCACCCGACGAACTGAGGCCGCGTCGAGAATCCTCCCCGCGACTCGTCCGAGGAGTTTACCCAATGCCTCACCGGTCAGCGCCGACCAATCCCCCGCGCCGGTCCGAAGGATCACTGAGCGGCCTGCGCGGTGCGCGGTAGTTGCGCTCGTCACCGCGGCGTCGTGAGCGGCATCAAGGCCGCTCGCGACGAGTGGCTGATCGTGAAAGCCGGCGTGGAGGGCCGAGGCGATCTGCCGCGACGTCACCGGTGACCGGCTCCCGGAGACGACGAGGAGCGGGCCGGGTGGCATGGGCTCGCGGGCCTGTCGGTGCTCGCCATGGAGGGACGCGGCGAAGACTCCGGCGGCGACGATCGCCGCCTCGATGCCCGAGGAGCCGGCCACGAACAGCGGCGCGGCGGTGCGTTGCTGCAGCTCGTCGAGCACGCGTCCGATCGTGGCGAGGTGGCCGGTGGTGGTGGCGTCGAAGAGCACGATGCCGTCGGGGGCCGCTTCGATTGCAGAGAGAGCGGCCTCGGTCCCCTGCTCCACCATCGGCAGTTCGATGAGCGTGACGGGCAGCGACGTCTGGCGGGAGAGGACTAACCGCAGGTCGGCCTCGTCCATGGGGGTGACCGGGTGTCGGCTCATCGTCGGATGTCGGTCGAGTCGGAAGGCAGGGCTGTCGAGGCCCGACCGTGCGAAGAGGTTGCCGAAGGCACACCAGCGGCCGAGGTGCGGTGCCGCCACCACCAGCGGCGTCCACCGTGCGGGCAGCACGCGCCGGCCGATCTCGACCGCCCGCCCGATGCTCCCGACCGTTGGCGACGAATCGAACGTCGAGCAGACCTTGTAATGGAGGAACCGCGGCTGCTTCGCCGCCAGCATCGCAAAGACGCCCGGCAGGCGTTGCTCCATGTCGGCGGGTGCAAACGTGCGGCTCAATCCCGCAACGCCAATCGCGCGTCGCGATGGCGAGGGCGAAGGTTCGACCTCATTGACGTACAGTTCGACGTCGATCCCGGCGTGCGCGAGCGACTCGAGCACGTCGGTCGAGCCGGTGAAGTCGTCGCCGTAGTACGCCAGGTCCATGAGCAGCCTCTCGCGGCCGAGTTTTGCAGGATCGTCACCCCAGAGAGCGTAACGCCGCGAGGCGTACGGCCGCCCGGCTCAGGAAGCGCAAGGCGATAAGGCGTACGGCCGCCCGGCTCAGGAAGCGTAACGCCGTAAGGCGTACGGCGGATCCACGCGAGACGCGGTCTCGGCCTCCATCGCTTCCGCGCGTGGGGTTCCTGGCGGCGCTGATGCGATCGGGCCCTCTGCTCATGCGCCCGGCTTTGGAATCGCGGCGTAGAACTCAAGCGACTGTCGCAGTTCCGGCCGTGTCTGCGCGTAGTCGGCCAGCGGCACGCCGGCCACCGCCGCTTCCCATGACTGCGCAAGCGCGGTCACGCCGGCGGCTGGTCCGCCCGGGTGGGCAAGGATGCCGCCGCCAGCAAGGTACATCAGATCCACGGTCTTCGTGCGGGCGTAGGTTTCGGGCGCCTGGCCGCCCCACTGGCCCGACGACACCACCGGCAGCAGGGGCCGGTGCGGGCCGCGCGGCTCGAGGCAGGCCTCGATCGAGCGGACGACGGAGTCATCGCTCTCGCAGAACTTGTTCTGCAGGCCGTTGACGTGGATCTGGTCGATGCCGGCGAGCCGCCAGAAGGCCTGGTAGGCCCGAAACTCCATGCCGAGTAGCGGGTGCCGCGAGATCGCCCCCCAGCCGTTGCGGTGGCCATGGATCGGCAGGGCGGCGTGCCGCCGAAGATGCTCGACGCCCACGAGGCCCACGCCGTTGAGGCTCACCATCACGCACGTCCCGCCGGCGGCGAGCACCACATCGTGGTGGGCGAGCATCCGGTCGAGGCGATCGCTGATGTTGAAGGCCACCATCACCTTCCGGCCCGTCGTCTGCGCCGCCTCGTCAACCGCCTGCATCACGGCCTTCACCCGGTCGGCGAGGGGCGAATGCGGCGGATTGGCCATCAGTTCGTCGTCTTTCACGAAGTCGATGCCGGCCACCGCGAGCGTCCGGACGAGGTCGGCGGTCTGCCGTGGTGTAAGACCGATGCTTGGCTTGATGATCGTGCCGATGATCGGCCGGCCTTGCACGGCCGCCAGCCGCCGCGTGCCCTCGATCCCGAACTGCGGGCCGGCGAACTCCGCGGCGAGTCCGGCCGGCACGATCACATCGAGGAGCTTGAGCCCCGAAAGGAGTCGGAGTTCGAAGAGGTTGCCCGCCACCATCGCGGCGATGGCCGGCAGGCTCGCCGACACGTTCTCCACGGGGAAAGCCACCCGCACGCGGCCGCGGGCATGGCCTCGCGCTGGATCCTTCGGTGCCGCCGCGCCGGGCAGCGACGGCGACTCCACGAACCCGAGCGGCTCGATCGACTCGACCGTTGCGCCGTGCCGCGCCACGAGGTCGGCGGTTTCGCCCGGCACCTTCGTGAACGTGCCCGTGGACTGCTCGCCCGCGATCGAAGCCGCCGCGGCCTCCAGCGTCGCGGGCGTCTCCACGAGATAGTCGGCGATGATTCGTGATGCCGTCATGCGTTGTCCTTTCCGGAACGACCGGCGACCCTTCGGGCCGGATTGGTTCTCTCGTTTCCGCTTCGGGGTTTTCTTCGGGGCACGGGTGACACCCGTCTGGTGGTGGTGTGTCCCACGCTCTACGGCGTTGGGCTTGGGGACGCGACCGCGGTGGCAGCCAGTTCCACCCGCCGCACCGCATCCCGCCAGCCTGCCAGCAGCCGGTCGGCCTCGGGCCGCGGCATCCGCGGGCGGAAGGTGCGCAGCGAGCGTGGCAGCCGTGCCAGATCGTCCGGCGACGAATACCATCCGAGCCCGAGCATGCCCATCATCGCCGCGCCGAGCGCCGATGAGTCGGGCACGTCGGTGACGTCGAGGTCCACGCCGGTGACATCGGCCACGAACTGCATCAGGAACGAGTTTCGTGTGGGGCCGCCGTCGGCGAGCAACGCCGCGGGCACGACACCAGCCTGGGCGGCGAGCATCGCCATGACGTCGTGGACCTGGTAGCCGATCGCCTCGAGGCCCGCCCGCACCACCTGCTCGCGGCCGCTGTGGGCCGTCAGGCCGACGATGGCTGCACGGGTGTCGGCGGCGGCGTACGGCGGGCTCAGGCCGGCAAACGCCGGGACGAGATAGACGCCGCCGTTGTCGGGCACCGACGCGGCAACCGCCTCCGACTCCGCGGCGTCGGCGATCAAGCCCAAGCGGTCACGGAGCCATGCGATCGTGGCGGCGCTGGAGTTGATCATGCCTTCCAACGCGAAGGTCGGTCGGCCGTCGATCACCCAGGCGAGGGCCGTCGCCGCGTTACCGGCGGCGCTCGGCCGCTCGTGTCCGGCATTGAACAGGATCGATGTGCCGGTGCCGAACGTGGCCTTGGCCGTGCCGGCCGCGAAGCATCGCTGGGCGAAGAGCGACGCCTGCGAGTCGCCAATCACGCCGACGATCGGCACCGGGTTGGGCAGCACGCCGGCGACGGTGGTCTCGCCGTAGGTCGCCCCGCTCTCCCGCACCTCCGGCAGCGCCGCAGGCGATGTGCCGAAGAGGTCGCAGAGGTCGGCGTCCCACGCCAGCCGGTCGATGTCGTAGAGCAGCGTCCGGCTGGCGTTCGTGGAGTCGCCGGCGCACACGCGACCGTTTGTGAGTCGATGGATCAGGTAGGCATCGATCGTTCCGAGCACGGCCCGACCCGACCCGACGGCCTGCCGCACGGCGGGCTCCTCGTCGAGCAGTCGACGGATCTTCGACCCGGAGAAATACCCGTCGAGCGACAGTCCGGTGCGCCGGTGGATGAGGTCGCCCATGCCCTGCTCCGACAGGATTCGGCAGACGGCGTCGCCACGACGGTCTTGCCAGACGATCGCCCGCCGCAGCGGCTCGCCCGTGGCGCGGTCGAAGACGACGAACGTCTCCCGCTGGTTGGCGAGGCTCACGGCGGCGACGTCGTGGATGCGGCCGGGTGCGCGGTCCACCAACGTCGCCACGACCATCTGCACGTTGTGCCAGATCTCGTCGGCGTCGTGTTCGACCCGCTGGGGGCAGGGGCAGTGCTGCGCGTGGTCGCGCGAGGCTCGATCGACCACCGTACCCTGCTCGTCGAACAGCACCGCCTTGGTGGCGGAGGTGCTCTGGTCGATGGCGAGGATCAGCGGCATGAGACGTCACGCCTCGTCACGAAGTGGCACAGGTTTTCAACCTGTGGTGCCCGGAAGTAGCACAGGTTTTCAACCTGTGGTGCCGCGCCGCTCGGGGCGGCCCATGCCCCGTCGCCGGACGTTTGCTGCGGGCATCCTGCCCTCCGCTCACTCGATGCTGCCCTCGCTTCGCCATCCTGGCTCCGCTCGGTCAGCAACGCCGGCTCCCGGGGCATGGGCAGCCCCGAGCTTCGTGGTTGGCCGGTCATCCCGACGAGGCTGCTGATCGTGATGTGCACGGGGATCACCGCTGGCGCCGGCGGGAGAGGAGCGTGACGATGCGGTCCGCGAGGCCCTCCATCGTGATGCCGTAGTGCCGGAAGATGTCGGCTTGGCTGCCTGTCACGGTGTCGGCGTCGGGGAGGCCGGCAATCGCGAACGCGACCTGGACGCCGGCCTGCAGCAGCACTGCGGCACAGGCCTCGCCGAGCCCGCCGTGCACCGAGTGTTCCTCGACCGTGAGCACCGCGCCGCAGTCGCGGCCCGCGGCGAGCACCGCCTCCACGTCGAGCGGCTTCACGGTGTGCACGCTCTCCACGCGGCAGGCGATGCCCTGCCCCGCAAGATGCTCGGCCGCGAGCAGCGCGTGGACCGCCGTCTCACCCGTCGCCAGGATCGCGGCATCGCGGCCGTCGCGGAGCCGACGCGCGCGGCCGAAAGCGAAAGCGTCCGCGTCACCCGCCGGCAGGTCGAACATCGCCGCCTTGCCAAATCGCAGATAGACCGGCTTCGACGCGGCGGCGGCGGCCCGCACCGCTGCACGGGTCTCCGCATTGTCGGCCGGGGCGGCGATCGTGAGGTTGTGGATCGCGCGAAGCGCGGCGAAGTCGTGGAGCGAGTGGTGCGTGCTGCCGAGGGCGCCGTAGCTCACGCCTGCGCTGATGCCCACGAGCACGGCCGGCACGTCGCTGTAGCAGACGTCGTTCTTCACCTGCTCGAGCGCGCGGGCCGCCAGGAAACAGGCGGGCGACGTGGCGAAGGGCTTCTTGCCGCAGGCGGCCAGGCCGGCCGCGATGCCCACCAGGTTCTGCTCCGCGATCCCGACCTCGACGAGCTGGTCGGGCAACGCCTGACCGAAGGGGCCGAGCTTGCCCGAGCCTCGAGAGTCGCTGGTCACCGCCATGATCCGCCGGTCGTCGCGGGCGAGCTCCAGAACGGTGTCGGCGAAAGCCTCGAGATTGGCACGGCCCATCGTCAGGCCGAGCCGGTCGGCGGCGGCCCGTGCGGCGGGCGAGAACATCGACGGCGCAGGGGCGCTCATGGGGCGGCCTCCCAGGCGGCGAGCTGCCGCTCAAACTCCGCCTCGGCCCGGGAAAACTCCTCGGCCGAGGGCACGCCGTGGTGCCACTTCAGCACGTGCTCCATGAAGCTCACTCCCTTGCCCTTGACCGTGTCGGCGATCACGCAGACGGGCACGCCCGCCGGCCCGCGGTGGGTGAGCACTCGCTCGAGGGCCGCGAGATCGTGGCCATTGACGCGGCGGACGTCCCAGCCGAAGGCGGCGAACTTGGCGTCGAGCGGCTCGTTGTTGCACACGTCCCGCGTGGGGCCGGTGATCTGCAGCGCATTGTGATCCACGATCGCGGTGAGGTTGTCGAGCCGGTGATGGGCCGCCGCCATCGCCGCCTCCCAGTTGGAGCCCTCGGCGAGTTCGCCGTCGCCCAGCAGCGTGACCACGCGGACGTCGTGGCCGTCGCGCTTGGCGGCGATCGCCATCCCCACGCAGATCGGGAGGCCGTGCCCGAGGCCGCCGGTGTTCATCTCGATGCCCGGCACCTTGCGCGTGGGATGGCCGATGAAGGGCGAACGATAGTGGCAGAGGGTGTCGAGCGACTCCTTGGGAAAGAAGCCCCTGTCGGCGAGCACGACATACAGCGCCTCGACGGAGTGCCCCTTGCTCTGGATGTAGCGGTCGCGGACGGGATCGCTCCAGTTTGCCGGCGTGATCCGCAGCACGCGGTTGTAGAGGATGTTGAGGATGTCGATGCACGACAGGCTGCCGCCGGTGTGGCCGGCGCCGGCCCGCATGATCGCCCGGACGGTGTCGCGGCGATACTCGATCGACTTCCGGGCGAGGTCGCGGTCTGTCATGGCTGCGGCGTTCACTCGCCGGCCTCGTGCACGTGGACGTCCCAGCCGAGGTAGTTGCCCAGGGCCTCGCGGAGCACGCCGGCCGTGGTGGAGAGCGTCATCACCACGTGATGCTCGAAGCCCTCGCGGCAGACGTGCTTGAGCAGCCGCTGCAGGCCCGGCACGTGGGCGACGGCCCGGGTGCCGAAGGTGTCGAGCGGGTCGTCGGTGAGCCGCCCCTCGCCCACGTAGGCCCGAATCCGCCCCTCGGCGTCTGCCGTGGTCACGCGGCCGAAGGTGAGGGGGCCGGCGGGCGTGCGGCCCTCCATCGCGCCGTAGGTGTTTTCCACGCCCAGCGTGCTCCCCAGGATCGGGGCCGTGGCGATCTTCGCGTCGGGCAGGAAGGTCTTCGCCCAGTTGCCGCAGTGGAACAGGGCGCACTTGTCGTCGTCATCGCCGTAGTTGTTGTTCCAGTCCACGAGAGCCGCGGGTGAGCTGGCGGCGAGTTGCATGGCATACATCGTCAGCGTGCCGGTGACGTCCACCTCGCAGGCGCTCGGCATGAACCGCTCGCTCATCATGCTCATCAGCGTGCAGACGTTGCAGCCGAACGACTGCTGCACCGAGGTCCAGCACTGGATCGCCGTGGCGTCGATGGCATTGGCCTCCATCCAGCGGGCGAGCACGACGCCGAGCGTGGCCATCTGCAGGAGCTTGGCGTCGGGCACGCCGGGGGCCGGGGCGTAGCCGGTGATCTCGGCGAGCTTGGCCCGCACGGCGGGATCGTCGGCCGAGAGGGCCGCCGCCTGGGTGACGAACTCCGAAAGATCGACCGTCGTGACGCTGATGCCGTGGCGCTCGAGGATCTTCTCGCTGTAGCGGACGGTGTTGAACGCGCCCGGCCGGGCGCCGACGGCGCCGAGCCGCACGCCGCGAACGCCCCGCACCACGCGGCAGACCCGGACAAAGTCGGCGAGATCGGCGGCAAAGCCCGCGCTGGTGAGGGCGGAGACATGGCGGCTCGTGAGCGAGAACCTGATCCCGGCCTGGACGAGGTTGTTGCAGACCGAGATCTTGCCGCAGAAGGCGTCGCGGCGACGGGCCACCCCGAGCTGGCCGAGATCGTCGGGATAGCCCTGCACGAGGATCGGCACGTTCAAGCCCGAGAGTTTGAGCGTGTCGGCCACCCCCTTTTCGTCCCCGAAGTTCGGCAGCACCACGAGCACGCCATCGATCTGGTCGCGGTGCCGGCGGAA
>CAIKWU010000017.1 GCA_903831155.1 uncultured Planctomycetaceae bacterium
CACGCCGAGGCCCGGTCACCGTTCCCACGAGTCGTTCCCCGACGGCCCGATCACCGAGCGGCCTCACGAAGACCTCGGCCCGCATGTCATCGCAGCGGCCGAGCGTCACGACGAAGTTTAGGGCCTCGCTCACGCCCGGCCCGCCTCGGCGAACCGCTCACGGGCCATGTCGGCGAGCCGCTTGAGGTCGAGTTTGCCGGAACCGAGCATCGGGAGTTCCGCGATCTCGGCGAACGCGTCGGCCCCCGGCACCCAGAGATTCGGCATGCCGTGCTCCTGGAGGCGGCGGACCACGTCCTTCGGGTCGTGCGCAGTCGGCACGTGGAACACGACGAGCCGCTCGCCCTTCGCGCGATCCGGAATCGCCGTCACCACCGCGAGGAGTTCTCCGTCCACCGCCCCGAGTTCGGTGTTGATCGCCTCCTCGACCGAAATGTGCGGCACCATCTCCCCGCCGATCTTCGAGAACCGGCTCTCGCGGCCGGTGATCGTGATGAATCCGTCCGCGTCGAGGTGGGCGATGTCGCCGGTGCAGTACCAGCCTTCCTTCACGACTTTCGCCGTCAGGTCAGGACGATCGAGGTAGCCCTGCATCACGTTCGGACCGGCGATCCAGAGCAGGCCGTCGTGCCCCACTGGAAGCTCCGCCTGGCCGTCGCGATCGGTGATCCGGGCGCGGCAGGCGAGGATCGGCCTGCCCACGGTGCCCTCGCGGGTGTCGACGGGTCGCCCCGGGACATGCCGTGACGCCGGAACGTTCGCGGCCACGAGCGGGGAGAGTTCCGTGGCCCCGTAGGCCTCGCTCGGCCGGACACCGAACCTTTTCTCGAAGCCGTCGCAGACCTCCCGGGGGAGCTTCTCTGCGGCGCCGAACACGCACTCAAGCGACGAGAAGTCCTCGGCAGGCGTGCGGCGCGTGTAGATCCGCAGGAAGGTGGGGGTGGCCATGAGGAGCGTCGCATGGTGCTCCCTGGCGAGCCGCCCCACGACCAGCGCGTCCCGTGGATCGGTGTGGTAGACGACCGCCGGCTCGAGGGTCAGCGGTGTCCAGAGCGTGGTCGTGTAGCCGTAGGAGTGGAAGAAGGGCAGCACACCCAGGGCCACGTCGCCCGGCGAAAGGTGCAGAAGGTTGTCGATGGCGCGGACGTTCGAGCCGACGTTCTCCTGGGAGAGCACGACCCCCTTCGGATCGCCCGTCGAGCCCGACGTGAAGATGATCGTGAGCGGATCGTCCGGGCCGATGCGGTCGAGGCCGAGCGACGACTCGAGCAGGCCGATCGGCATCAGCCGCGCCTGCACGAACGCCAAAGCCTTGTCGACGAACGTGGCCCGCTTGCGGAGGGAGCCTGCGTCGAGCATCCGCGAGCCGAGTTCGAGCCTCACCCGGGGCAGGAATGCCGGGCTCGAGATCACGTGCCGCAGCCCGGCCCGCTCGATGCACACGTCCAGGATCGACTGCGTGGAGGTGTAGTTGAGATTGACGGCGACCCGCCCCGAGAGGGCCAGCGCCGCGTTGACCACCGCCGCCCCGACGGTCGGCGGGAGCATGACACCCACCCGTCTCTCGTCGGCCGCGAGTTCCCGGTCGAGCACCCGCTTCACGACGAGCGCCGCCAGCAGCAGATCGCGTCCGCTGAGCCTCGTGCCCAGCGAGTCGGCCACCTTCATGCGTGCGCCGGCTGCACGGCAGGCCCGGACCATCTGCCGCTGCAGCACGAGGGGGGCGGTGACGTGGGCGGGGCTTGTCATGGTCGCTCGCGGTCGCCCGCCGGGGGCGGAAATAGGCGGGGTTCGTTGCTCCCGGCATCCGGACCATTAGAATCGCGGCTCGCCGCCGCGGCCAGCCGCCATCGTCATGAACCCGCCTTCTTCACGGCATCCCGATGCCGACGAACGGCGATTCCTCCGGCCGACGCTCCCCCCGAACGAGAGTCCAGGATGCCCCGCTACCAGCCGTCGCGAATCGAGCCGAAGTGGCAGGATTGGTGGGATTCCCATCGCACGTTCGCCACGCCTCGCCTGCCGGGCGACCGCAAGGCATACGTGCTCGACATGTTCCCCTACCCCAGCGGCGACGGCCTCCACGTCGGGCATCCGGAGGGCTACACCGCCACCGACATCGTCTCGCGATTCGAGCGGATGCGGGGCACGAGCGTGATGCACCCGATGGGATTCGACGCCTTCGGCCTGCCCGCCGAGGAGCACGCGATCCGCACCGGTACCCCGCCGCGGGAGAGCACCGAGCGGAACATCGCCACCTTCACACGGCAGCTGAGGATGCTCGGCTTCAGCTACGACTGGGATCGTGTGCTGGCGACGACCGACCCCGACTACGTCCGCTGGACGCAGTGGATCTTCCTCGTGCTCTTCGACACCTGGTTCGATCCGGAGGTGCAGAAGGGCCGACCGATCGCCGAACTGCCCATTCCGCCGGACGTCGCCAGCGCAGGCGCCGCCGTCGTCGCGACATACCGCGACGACCACCGGCTCGCCTACCAGTCGGAGGCGCCAGTGAACTGGTGCCCCGCGCTTGGCACGGTACTCGCCAACGAGGAGGTCATCGGCGGGGTTAGCGAGCGGGGCGGCCATCCCGTGGTGCGGCTGCCGCTGCGGCAGTGGATGCTGCGGATCACGGCCTACGCCGACCGCCTGGAGCGGGAACTCGACGGCCTCGACTGGCCGGCGAGCATCAAGAAGCTCCAGTGCGACTGGATCGGGCGGAGCACCGGCGCCGAGGTGGACTTCCTCATTCCACCGGCAGCGGGCGAAAGCGAGGCCTTCAGCCGCTGGAAGGCGGCCCGGGCGGCATCCGGCTTCCCCGAGAAGCCGGCGGGCGACGTGCTGCGGATCTACACCACCCGGCCCGACACGCTCTACGGCGTGACCTGCATGATGGTCGCTCCGGAGCATCCGCTGCTCGATGCCCTCACGGCACCGTCGCAGCGGGAGGCGATCGCCGCCTACCGGGAGGCGGCCGCCCGGAAGAGCGACCTCGACCGCACCGATCTGGCCCGCGAGAAGACGGGCGTGTTCACGGGCTCGCACGTGATCCACCCTCTCACCGGCCGGCCGGTGCCCGTCTGGGTCGCCGACTACGTGCTGGCCAGCTACGGGACCGGCGCGATCATGGCGGTGCCGGCCCACGACGACCGCGACTTCGCGTTCGCCCGGACCTTCGGCCTCGACGTGGTGACGGTGGTCGAGCCCCTGCAGGGCGCGGCCCAGCCCGGCGAGCTCTTCTCCGGCGACGGCCGGGCGGTGAACTCGGGCCCCTACACGGGGATGGACACGCCGGCCTTCATCGCCAGGGTCGGCGGCGACCTCGCCGCGGCCGGCCTCGGCCGTCCCGCCGTGAACTACAAGCTTCGCGACTGGCTCTTCAGCCGGCAGCGATTCTGGGGGGAGCCGTTCCCGATCCTCCACGAAATCGACGCGGGCGGCGTCCCGACCGGTGCGATCCGGGCCGTCGAGCCGGAGGAACTTCCGGTCAACCTGCCCCACCTCACCGACTTCAAGCCGGGCGACACCCCCGATCCGCCGCTGTCGCGATCGCCGGCCGACTGGCTGTTCGTGGACCGTGACGGCAAACGTTACAAGCGCGAGACGAACACGATGCCGCAGTGGGCGGGGTCGTGCTGGTATTACCTGCGGTTCCTCGACCCGGGGAACACGTCGCGGTTCCTCGATCCGGCGATCGAAAAGGCGTGGATGCCGGTCGACCTCTACATCGGCGGCGCCGAGCACGCGGTGCTGCACCTCCTCTACTCGCGTTTCTGGCACAAGGTGCTCTACGACCGCGGACATGTCTCCCACCCCGAGCCCTTCGGCAGGCTCGTCAATCAGGGGATGATCCTTGGCGAGATGGAGTTCACGGGCTACCGCAGCGCCAAGGGGGGCTGGGTCTCGGCCGAGAAGCGTGGCGAGGATGACTCGCCGGCGAAGATTCCGGCCGACCAGGTCGAGAAGCAGGGCGAGCACTTCGTGCTCCGTGACGCCCCGAAGATCCGGGTCGAGAGCCGGGCCTACAAGATGTCGAAGAGCCGCGGCAACGTGGTCAACCCCGACCAGGTGGTCCGAGACTTCGGCGCAGACTCCCTCCGCCTCTACGAGATGTTCATGGGGCCGCTGGAGGCGACGAAGCCCTGGAGCACGACCGGAGTGAGCGGCGTTCGCGGCTTCCTCGACCGCTGCTGGCGGCTGGTGGTGGACGAGCGGGCCGACGAGATCGTGCTGGCCCCGCAGGTCTGCGACGACCAGCCATCGGACGACCAGCTCCGCGAGCTTCACCGCACGATCGACAAGGTGACTCGGGACATCCAGGGGTTGTCGTTCAACACCGCGATCGCCCGAATGATGGAGTTCGTCAACTTCTGCACGCCGCTCGACCGGCGGCCCCGCGCGATCCTCGAGCCCTTCGTCACGATTCTCGCCCCTTTCGCACCGCACCTCGCCGAGGAGCTGTGGGAGATCCTCGGCAGGCCGGCGCCCGCTTCCCTCGCGGCCTGGCCCGTGGTCGAGGAACGCTGGCTGAAGGACGACACGGTCGAGATCCCGGTGCAGATCCAGGGCAAGCTGCGTGGCCGCGTGGTGGTGCCTGCCGATGCCGATGCCGAGGCGATGAAGGCCGCGGCCGCCGCCGACCCGAAGATCGCCGAGCAGCTCGCCGGCCGTGAGGTCGTGAAGGTGGTCGCCGTCCCGGGCCGCCTGGTCAACTTCGTGGTCAAGGGCTGAGGGCGGCGCGGCGCCGGACAGACGGAGACGTCTTTCTCCGGCGGTCAGGGTTCCCGTAGCATGGGGACGCCCGCGAGGCGGCGGGCTCCACGGAGGAGTGATCCATGTCGGTGAAGAGAGTCCTGGCCCTGGTCCTCGGCGGCGGTCGCGGCACGCGGCTCTACCCGCTCACCCGCGACCGGTCGAAGCCGGCCGTGCCGCTCGCCGGCAAGTACCGGATCATCGACGTACCGCTCTCCAACTGCATCAACAGCGGCGTGCAGCGGATCTACGTGCTCACCCAGTTCAACTCCGTCAGCCTTCACCGCCACATTCGCCGCACCTACACGTTCGATCCGTTCAGCGGCGGTTTCGTCGAGATCCTCGCGGCCCAGCAGACGCTCGACAACTCGGGGTGGTATCAGGGCACCGCCGATGCCGTACGGCAGAACATCCGCTACCTGCAGCAGCCCGACATCCGCCACGTGCTCATCCTCTCCGGTGACCAGCTCTACCGGATGAACTACGCCGACATGCTCGCGACCCACATGGCCCACAAGGCCGACGTCACGATCGCGGGCATACCGGTCAGGGATGACGCCGCGTCGGCCCTGGGGATCATGCGGCTCGACGGCGAGGGGCGAGTGGAGGGGTTTCTCGAGAAGCCGCAGACCGCCAAGGAACTGGAGATGATGCGAACCGATCCGGCCTGGATCGAGGCGCAGGGCATCCCCGCCCGGGACCGGTCGCTGATGGCCAGCATGGGCATCTACCTGTTCGACCGCGACTGCCTGCTCGACCTTCTCACCAAGACCGACTACCAGGACTTTGGCAAGGAGGTCTTTCCGGCCTCGATCCGGGCCAAGCACGTGCAACTTCATCCCTTCGACGGCTACTGGGAGGACATCGGGACCATCCGCTCCTACTTCCAGTGCAACCGCGAACTGGCGAGCACGTCGCCGCCCTTCGATCTGGTCAACGCCGAAGCGCCGATCTACTCCCGCGGCCGATTCCTGCCGCCGTCCCGGCTCGGGGGCGCGAGCATTCGCGACAGCCTCGTGTCGGACGGATGTGTGATCGAGTCGGGTGCGGTGATCGAGAACAGCGTGATCGGCCTGCGGTGCCGCATCGGCCGTAACGTGGTGATCCGCGACTCGGTGATCCTCGGCAACGACTACTACGAGACCGAGCACGGCCTCGCCGACGACGCGGCCCGGGGACTGCCGCCGCTCGGAATCGGCGACGACACCATCGTCTCCGGGGCGATCGTCGACAAGAACGTTCGCATCGGCCGACGGGCCAGGATCGTCAACGAGCACGGCTGGGTCGATACGGCCGACGACCCGCGATTCACGGTCCGCGACGGCATCGCGGTCGTACCGAAAGACGCGGTCGTGCCGGACGGCTGGATTCCCGAGCCGGGGTTCGTCAGGCAGGTCTGAACCCTACCGCGAGCCCCGCGGACGCCAGCCGGGCGTCTCGGCGAGCGGAGTGATCGCCGCGGCAGCAGTCGGCACGATCGATGGCTCAGCCGTCTCGGCCGACGCACCCTCGTCGTGCTCGGGCTGACAGGGCGAAGCGTCCACCTCCCCGAAGTCGGGCAGAACCTGCCACGGGTCGGGCGGGGCCGTCTCTCCGGAGCCCGCTGCCTCGGCCGACTCCGATCCGCCCGCGACGAGGACGCTCATCGGCTCCCTCGCCTCGACCGGTGACTCGGCGGACGCGGCCAGAACCGGTTGGTCGGCGGGAGTGGGCGTTCCCCGGCGGCGGATCCGTGTGCCGCCTTCGGGGCTCGTGGAGTCGTGGCGAACGATCAGCGGCCACGGGACGGGGGCAGCGCCGATTGGCAGGATGCCATTGCTGCGGGCACGGAAGTCGTTCTGGGGCGATGACCCGTTGGGAACCGGCCCCGAGTAGTCGTACGGGTCCGGGCACATCGTGCACCCCCCGAGGAGCATCGCCGACGCCACGACAAGGAAGCGACCGCTTCGCGAGACGGCGATTCCGGCAATACGTTCCATCGAGCCCCCGACCTCCGTGCCGCCCCGAGGCTGCCGGGCCGACCCGGCGCAGCCCCACGAACGGACAGCGGCTGTTCCCCTCCCCCACGACCCGAGGATGTCATCGGATCGTCACGACCGGCATCTCCAGAAAATCCGGGACCGCAGCACCGCCCCCGGCCCGGGAGACCGTGCAGAAGCGTCTCAGAGATCCACGCCCATGTCGGCCATCATCGCCTTCATGTCGTCCCAGACATCCCGTTTGGCTTCGGGATTCCGCAGCAGGTACGAGGGGTGGTAGGTGCAGATCACCTTGGCGGAGCCATAGGTGAACCATCGCTTCCGCAGCCGTCCGATCGACTCGTCGGTCTGGAGCAGGGCCTTGGCAGCAGTCGCCCCGAGGCAGCAGATGTAGGCGGGCGCGATCACCTGGAACTGCCGCTCGAAATACCCGCGGCAGTTGGCCACCTCATCGGGAAGCGGCGTGCGATTCCCAGGTGGCCGGCACTTCAGGACGTTGAGGATGTAGACATCCTCGCGACGCAACCGACAGGCCTCGATGATTTTCGTGAGCAGTTGCCCCGCCGGACCCACGAACGGCTCCCCTGAGGCATCCTCGTCGGCCCCGGGAGCCTCGCCGAAGAAGCAGATCCGGGCATCGACCCTGCCCACCCCGAAAACCGTCTGCGTTCGCGTCGAGGCCAGTTCCGCGCACTGCGTGCAACCCATCACCTGCTCGGCGAGCACCTGGAGAACGGCCGCACGGCCGCCCTCTTCGACGGTGGCCGACGCGAGTGCGGGCGCCGGTACGGCCTGCACGAGCGGCGGGGCGCCGGCATGGCCGGCAGCCCTCGGGATCTGGAGCACGCCGGCGGCCTCGAGACTCTCGAGCCGCTGCCTCAGCGCACGGGCATCAGGCGCCGCCATCGGCTCGCTCTCCGTCCTCCGCGATCGCCTCGCCCCGTGCGAGTGTGATCCGCTCCAAGGGCCGCGCGAAGCGGAAGCGGCCCGTGATCCGCTCCAAGGGCCGCGCGAAGCGGAAGCGGCCCGTGATCATAGCGCCCTGCGATGCCGCTTCGGGCCG
>CAIKWU010000018.1 GCA_903831155.1 uncultured Planctomycetaceae bacterium
GCCCTTGCCGGTGGCCGGTGACGGCATCCGGAACTCGACGTGCACCTGGCAGTCGCCGAAGGGCTGCTTCGAGACGATCTGGCCCTTGCCGACGGTGACCACGCCGTCTGCCACCTTCCAGTTTCCGCCGTTCTCCCAGGCCGACATCTCCTTGCCTTCGAAGAGCACGACCGCGTCGGCGGGAATCGCCGCCGGCTTCTCCGGCGCCGGCCCGGGATCGACCACCCGCGGCCGCGGCCACTCGATCGCCATCCGCCATTCGCCGCTCCCGTGCTTCGCGCCGCGGAGTTGGAGCCGCCGTGAGCGGAGCGACTCCGTGAGCCGGCGGGCCGCAGCCTCGGCCTCGCCGATCGAGAGCCCCTTGGGAGTGCCCGGGCGGGCATGGCCCGCCGCCTCCCGGTAGGCGTCGCGGAGCACCTTCATCCGCTCGGTCACCTCGGGCAGGAACGGCGCGAGCGTCGTGGGCAGGGCGGGATCGGCCGCCGCCGCCTCGTCGCCGAGGCCCCCGATCACGGCCCGGGCGATGGCCCAGTGCCCGTCGTCGTTGGGATGGATACAGTCGGGCGTGAAGGTGGCCTGCGGATCCTCCTTCCGCCGCGCCTCGAGCGCGGCCTTCATCGGGCCGTGCACGTCGATCACCGCCCAGCCGTCCGCCCGCTTCGAGAGCAGCCAGTCGGAGTAGGCCGTGAGCACGGCGTCGTAGTCGGCCTCGCCAGCCGGACCCGGCTTGTTGGGCTGCTTGTCGTAGATGGGCGGCGTGAGATGCACGATCTTCGCTCCCGCCTTTTCAACCGTCGCATGCAGGCGTTCGATTCCGGCCTTGAACTTCGCGAACCGCTCCTCGTCGAGGGGCAGGTAGGTGCCGCAGTTCATGCCGTACATCGCGAGCACGAGGTCGGGCCTCGTCACCCGAAGCACGGAGTCGAGCCGGTCGAAGAGGTCGGGCCGGGGAAACTTGCCGCCGGCGTGCAGCACCTCCGTGAGCCCGGAGATGGTCTCGCTCGAGAGCCCCACGTTGATTACGTCGGCCGTGACACCCCGCTCCTCCATCCAGGCGGCCACGTCGGCCACCCAGCGGCCGTCCTGGGTGATCGAGTCGCCGAGCACGGCGATCCGCTTGGCGGCCCGCACGAGGTCGCCGGGCGACGTCGGTTCAGCGGCCCCGGCCGGCAGCAGGCAGACGAGGGCCAGAAAGGGGACGGCGAGGACGGAGGCGACGCGCTGCATGGCGATCACGGCGCCGGCGTGGCGCCCTCCCGGATGGCGAAGAGATGGCTCTTGTTGGCGATGTAGATCGTGTCGCCGACGGCGATGGGCGTGGAATAGACGCTGTTGCCCATGTTGATCTCGGCGAGCACCTCGGGCTCCGTGCCCAGCTTGAAGATCGTGATGTCGCCATCCTCGTCGCCGATGTACACCTTCCCGTCGGCGATCAGGGGCGAGCCCCAGCTCGCGGCGAGCATGTCGTGCGTCCAGTGGGGCTTTCCTGTCTTCAGGTCGAGGCAGTGGAAGAGACCGCTGAAGTCGGCCACGTAGAGCAGGCCGTCCTTGATGGCCACGGTGCCGCAGGTGCGGTGCATCGTCTCCTCGAAGGCGAGCTTGCCGTTCTTGTCGGCGTCGAGGCCGGGGTAGTGCCAGACAGCGGCCGAGTTGGGGTTGGGCCTGGCGACTTCCCCCTCTTCCTTGATCACCGCCTGCTCGCGGCGGCGGGGGAGGGGCTTCGACGGATCGGCGAGCGAAAGCGCCAGCTCGCTCGACACGTCGCCCCGCTTCGTCGGGTCGATGCACCAGAGATGGCCGACGCCCTCTCCATGCTCCGGATCCTCGCCCACGGCGATGTAGACGAGCCCCTCGTGCACCACCGGTGTGCCAATGATGTGGTTTCGGTCGGCGCGGCCTCCGAGGGTGTACTTCGACTCCTTGGGGTTGCAGTCGAACTGCCAGAGCAGCTTGGCCCGGCCGGGGCCGGAGGAAGATGGCTCGTTCTCGCCGCGGGCGTCGAACGAGTAGAGCCAGCCGTCGCCGCCGCCGAACAGCACCTGCGGCACGCCGCCAAGTTCGGCGTAGGCCGGGCTCGACCACTGGCCGTGGAGCACGTAGGCGCCGGGCGAGCCATCGGCCCAGAGCACCCTGCCGTCCCGCTTGTCGAGGCAGAGGAAGCTCGGGGCGTCGGGGTTGGGGAGATTGAGGTGGCCCTCGTCGACGCCGTTGCTCGTGTTCACGAATAGGAAGTCGCCGGCGCTCGTGACGCTGCAGGAGCACATGTTGTGCTGCGAGACACCGAGCTCCTTCATCATGTCGAGCACCCAGACGACGTCGGCCTCGTCCTGACCCTGCTCCTTCTCGGTCGAGAAGGGGCCGTCGTTCTCGCCGTCGCGGAAGCCCTCCGTGTCGAGGCACTTCACCTCGCCGCGGCTCGTCACGTACCAGAGGCGGTCTCCTTCGACGAGCGGCGCACAGCAGATGCCCTGCAGCGGCCAGTCGTGGACGCGGCCGGTGGGGAGCTTCTCGCTCGAGTCCTGCCAGAGGAAGTCCCCATTCTTCACGTCGAAGGCGAGCAGGCAGCCGAGGTCGGTGGCGGGCGGATACCGCTTCAGCCAGCCCTTGCCGTTGTTGGTGCCGACGAAGGCCTTGCCGTCGGCGATCACCGGGTTGCCGTACGACTGGCTGCCGAGGGCCGCCACCCAGGCCACGTTCTTCGCTGTCTTTGGATCCCAGGCGCCGGTGTCGGGGTCGAACTCGCCCGGCGCCCACTCGATGGGCAGCTTCGTGGCCTCAGGCACGTTGTTGCGGCTCGGCGAACCGCCCCACTGGTTCCACTCGGCGGCTGTGGCGACCGTCGCGACGAGCGGGAGCCAGAGAAAAAGGTGCCAGCCACCTTTTATCTGAAAGACCCCGGCCTCTGGCCGGGGCCGTGTCGCCTGCGGCGACCGGCAAAAGGTGGCTGGCACCTTTTTCTTCCGGCAAAAGGTGGCTGGCACCTTTTTCTTCTCCACGAGCGTCGTCATTTCACCGCCTCCACGGACACGTTGTCGATGTAGATCTCGGAATCTTTCGAGTTGCCGAAGAAGCCGGGGCTGCCCTGGAGGTTGCCCGCCTCATGCACGCCCTCGATGGTCCAGGCGTCGGGTTCCGGCTCGCCCCGCGGCCAGACCTTGCCGCGGAGCACCGCAGAGCCGTCTTTCGTGCGGGCCTCGAGCTTCACGGTGTACCAGCGACCCGCCTCCCAGGCGAAGGGGATCGTCTTCGAGAAGTACGTCGCCACCTGCGGCGGCCA
>CAIKWU010000019.1 GCA_903831155.1 uncultured Planctomycetaceae bacterium
GACCCTGTCCAGCGCGAGCTTGCCGGCGACGGCGGCATGGTCGCCATCGGCGGGCTCGACGACTCCGCTCCACCGCCGAAGCAGGCTCTTCGTCCACTGGTCCACGACGACGACGGCCAGCATCAACGCCAGCGACGCCGCGATCGTCGCCACCATCGGCGGCGACACCTCGCTGATCAGGGCCGGCAGGACCGTACCCGAACCCGCGTCCGACTGCAGACGCAGTTGCACGGTCTCGCCGTTCTGCCAGGCCGTCAGCAGGCCCAGCACCGGCGCCACGAACGCCGCGGCCCAGACCGGCCAGAGCCGGTCGGCCAGGATGTTCCGCACCTCGCGGGCTGCGGATGCGACGGCCGCCGTGAACTCCTCCGGGGTCCGCCGCAGCGTGGGTGTCGTGGCGAGCGCCGCCGGCAGGAGCCGCAGCGGCCACCATCCCTCGTCCACCGCTGCGGGCCTGCGGGCTGCCCCTGACTGCAGCATGACGAGCCTGCCGGCCCTCGGCAGCAGCACGAGAAACGCCGCGGCCACGAGGCCGTAGCCCGCACAGGCGAACGTTCCCAGCGCCGCGGGGCTCGCGACGCCTGCAGCACGCAGCGTGCTCGCGGCCGCCGCCCCAACGATGCCCCCCCCGGCGATCAGGGCGATCACCGACCAGGGCCACGCGGGCCAGCGGCCAAAGATCTCGTCGGTGGCCCCACGGAACGTCGTGGCCCCGGTGCGTCCAGAAACTTCTTCACGCATTGTCATTCCTCACCTCGTGTCAACGATCGCGGGCCATTTGAGTTTGTTCTGGATCGTCCGCAGCCCCGGGCGGAGGAGCCGCTCGACCCGCAGGCCGCGCGGCCTGCCGCCGTCGCTCGTCTGCAGCCAGCCCTCCGGATACTCGCCGATGGTCTTGGGCTCGAACGTGATGCACTCGAACGAGCGATCAAGCAGGTGATGCACGGCCTCGGCGGCTCGCCTGAGATCGTCCCGCTCGGGCGCCTTCATCACGGCCTTCCAGACGACGTCGAACAGGCCCGCCGCCGGAGCCTCTCCGCGGCGCTGCTCGCCGCTATCCAGGCGAAACCTCCGCGGGAAGTCGAGCACGCACGCTCGAAACCTCCCCACGGCCTCGCCGTCGTCCGCCAGCGAGATCGCCTGCGCCCGCAGGTCCGCATACCCCGTGGGCGGCGGCCCCGCCGACAGGAACGCCTCGAGTGCCGAAACCGCCACCCCTTCCGGAGCCCCGATCCCGAACCGCTCCACGACGATGCGGCCCTCGGGCACGGTGTCGTGGAAATCGATGCGCTCCACGCCGAGTCCATCCGCTGAGGCCCCACTCGCGGGATGCCAATCATGCGGAGTGATCGTCATCCCACTCGCGGCACACCAGGCCCGGAGGCACCGAAACGCATCGGCCGCCGCGTCGCCCAGCTGCGCGGCGGAGGATGCCAGCGCACTGGCCACCGTCACGGCGGCCGCGACCGGATCCGGCGCCGCATCGCCGAACGTGCGCTGGCGGTCGGTCGCCAGCCGCAGGGCCGCGGCCGCCTCGGCCACGTCGATCGGGCCTGCAGCGACCGTCTCCACCAACCCAGCCACGGAGGCCTCCGCTGAGTCCGCGGGCGGACGCCCCCGGCTCAGGATTCGCCTGGCCCGTCCGGGATCGATTGAAAAGCGAATTTCGACGTCGCCGCCGGCGGGCACCGAGTCGTGATCCTGCCATTCCAGCGGTTGGTCGATGGCGGCGGGCCGTACGAAGATCCCCGCATCCCCCACATCGACGGCCGGATGCACGGCGAACGCAAACCGCGGATCGGAAGCCATCATCCGCATCCATGCGCCTGCGGCCGGATCCCGCTCGACCGCTCTCGCAACGAGCCGGTCGAACGCAGCCTCGTGGAGCCCGCCGAACCCGGACCGCACATCTCCGATCGCTGCGGCGATGTCGGGGGCCGTTCCATCGCGGATCGCCATCCGCAGCCGGGCTCGCACGGCTTCCAGCATCGCCTCGGCTTCGGGAACGCACTCTCCGACCACCACGCCGGCGGCGGCGAGGAACCGAAGGTCGGCCTGGGTGGCCTGCTCCCCTGCCGAAAATGCGACGTGGAGCCGTCCATCGTCGCCGAGTGCCTCACGAAGCGGGGTGCCGAAGGGCTCCATCGAACACTCCCAGCCGATCTCCCACCCTGCGGCGGCGGGCCGCTGGTCGTCGGACGACTCCATCCACGCCGCGAGGTCGACCTGCCCATTCACCGTTCTCGGTGGATCGAGGCGGGCCACCCCTGCAGGATCCGCCGACGCGAGCATGCAGCAGATCTCCGCCTCGACGGCCGCGATGGACTCGGCAAGCCATGCAACGACCCCGCCGTCAACGCGTCCTTCGAACGCCCGAGCCATTCGCAACCGGGCGACGTGCAGCCCGCGATGGGCGTCGGCGAGGGAGCCGCGTTCGTCTACCGCACCGGCCTCCAGCAACCGCCGCTTGAGCGACTCCCATGTGCTCTCCTCCGCCAGGGCAGCCAGCGTGGCCACGGGGGCATCGCCCAGGCCCGCATCCCGCAGCGTGCGGAGCGCCCACCACCCCCAGTCGAGCTCCTCGATCGCACCGAGGAGCGTTTCCGGGCAGCGGGCGGACTGCCCGATCTCCCCCACGACGCAGCGTCGCGGGGGATCGTCGTGCGACAGCATCAGCACCGCCGGACGATCGCTCGGCTGACTCCCAAGCCCCGCGCCCAGCGGCAGAAGCCGCCCGTCGCCGGCCGCCCGCTCGAGGCTCGGCACGAGTCCCTCCACCGCCATCGTCCAGAGGCTTCGCTCGCGCACGTCGAGCGCGGCCGGGTCGTCGATCTGCTTCTTTTCCGCATCGCGGGAAGGCGTCAGCTCCACAGCGAGCACGAACGAGGCGATGGCGACGAGCCGCTCCGCATCCGCCCGCGGGTCCGACCGCCCGCCGCCTTCAGCCTCGCCACGCGGCGGGAGCGGGAGATCGAACCCGGCGTCGGCCGTGGCCCACACAGCGGCTCGGGCGATCGCCCGGGCGATCGATCCGGCGACCGGCGGCTGCGACTCCGCCTCCCGCTGCAGCTGCTCGACGAGAACCGCGGGCGAGGGAGTCATGACCCAGCCGGCGGCGACGGGGCGACGATCGGCTTCGTCGCACACGTGCACGGGCGGCCGCAGCACCCGCGGCCGTCTCGGCGACTCTGCCACCCGATGCACGCGCCAGTCGTCGCGACGTGCCGGCGCGTCGGCGGCACGGCCGAAGCGGCACCTCCGCCGCAGCAGCCGCAGCGACGCTCTTGCAAACCCGCGGTAACGGTCCCGATAGTCGGCGGCCCACCGCTCCAGAAGCTGCTGGCCAGAGGCCGCATCCACGGAACCGGCCTCCTCACGACGGGGATCGCCGCACCACTCCAGCAGGGCGACGAGGCAGTCCTCGTGGTGGGTCGCGGGGTGATTCCACGCAGCGGGGCGAACCGTGGGATCGATCGCCTCGAGCCGCCAGGCAGCGGCGTGGTCGGCACACCAGAACGCGGGGTGTTCCTCGTCATCCTCGACCTGGAGCCTGCGCGACACCGCCTCGAAGAGCCACTGCTCAGGGGTCCGGCCGTCGACCGACAGCCGTGCCTGCGGATCGCCCTTGTCACGCGGGTCCATCTGCTCCGCCCTCCAGGCTGCGATGCCCTGCCCGGCGGCCATCCACCATTGCACGACGTCGCCGACGGCCCAGGCCGGCTGCTCACGGATCAGGGTCACGTCGCGGCTCCGCCGCGGCAACGTGGCGATCAACGTCAGGAACTTCCGCACCGGCTCGACATCGGACGGGTTCGCCGCCACCCGTTCTCGAAGATCCTGGAACTCCTGTTTGCCGTTCACGTCATCAAATGGCGGCAGGGGCAGTGGAGCGGCGATCGGCCAGCCCTCGCCCCCCAGCATCGCGTCGCGAACCTCGAAGGCGACGAACAGCAGGAGCTGGTTCACGCACTCCCGGATTCGCCAGTCATCGGCCATGAGGTTCATCCGCGGCGGGGCTGAGGGAGGACGTTGTCAGATCAGGCCACTCTGCGGCGGCGCGAGATACGCCGCCTGATCGAAAGGCTCGGCCACCACGAGCAGTTCGTCCTCGCCTCCCTTGCGGTCAGGGTGCATGACGAACACCTGGCGATCCTCGTCGTAGCGGATCACGAACCGCCCGGCGATCGGCTCGTCGAACTGGAAGATCATGCAAGGCTCCGCGGTCGTCTCACCCGGCCAGCGACGATCGAGCCGGATCCGCTGCGTGGTGGGCTGGCCGGTCCGCGCGTCCGGGGGGATGTCCCTCCAGGCCCGCATGCTCTTCGAGTACCGGTCGCCCCGGTGGAAGAGGACGTTGTCGCCGGCATGCGCGAGCGTCTCGCTGACCAGATCGAAGGGCAGCTTGTGCATGAACTCCTCGTCCCACGAGATCTGCCCGCCCGCGCTCATGTCGCGCAGCCGCAGAGCCACCACCGCCCCCTTCGCGACCGAGTTCTTGAAATCCTCGGATCGGACGACCGCGAGCCGCTCCTCCAGGTAGCGGACGTGAAGGCCGTGCTCCGGATCGAGGAGCCGGTCCCTGATCCGGGGATACCGGGAGGCGTTGCCCACGACGTAGACCCGGTCCACCTCCGGAATCTCGAGCGGGGCCGTGGGGTTTGCCCCCTTCCAGCGGGCCGCCATCGCCTCCATTCCGTCGCGGATCAGATCGTTCGCATAGTCGATCGTCCTGTCGATTTCCGGATCGATCAGCGTGTCGACCTCCTGCCGCGAGACCTTCAGCAGGTCGACGATGTCGGTGGGCTCCGCACCGTCGGGCAGGCCCACGAGATCGACCACCTGCGTGAGCAGACTGAGCTCAGAGGTATCGTCGTCGGAGTGACCGGGCGTCACGTCTCTGACACCCTTGGCCGAGAGCCGCTTCTTCATCGACTCAGCCAGCCTCCAGAGGAAGAGCGTCGTCTGCCGGCGCCGCTTCGCGTCGTCGTTCTGCTGCTGACGCAGATCGAACGTGGTCGGCACCGCCGCGTCGACCGCAGCGTGATGCTCGTCGAGAAACGCTGCAAGCTGGCCCACGTTCTTCGGCACCTCGGGGATGCGTCGTTTCGCCGCCGCGAGTTTCGTCTTCAGCAGGCGGAAGACCTGCCGCGTGATGAAGTCGCCGCCGAAGTGACGGTGGCCGGCACGTCCGAGCACGCTGATGTCGAAGTGCCCGCCCTCCCGTGCCTCGAGCCGCACCAGCGCCAGGTCGGTCGTGCCGCCGCCGCAGTCGTAGAGCAGCATGTGGAGGCCGTGCGGATAGAGGTAGCGGAAGGCCGGCATCCGCCCCGGGCCGTCGATGAAGTCGCGATAGGCGAAATAGAAGGCGGCGGCCGACGCCTCGTCGATCACCAGCGGCACGAACGTCTCGGTCATGCCGTCCCGGAAAGTCGTGGCGGCCCTGCCCTCCGCCCGGAGGAAGGCCCGCGCGACCGTCCGCTTGAGCCGGGTGATCTCGGAGGCGGTGAACGTGGTCGGGCAGGTCACGGCGACCGACTGCGGGCGGGTCTGCCGATGGAAGAACATCCCCTGCAGCATCTGCCCGATGTAGACCTCGGCGGGATCCTCGGCGGGCACGCGGTGAATCTCGTTGCCGAGGACGACCATGTCGTCGCCGCCGGTGCCGTTCTTCTTGCGATCGGAGAGCAGCCGCTTCGCCCCGAGCACGAGCCACCCCCCCTCGGCATCCTCGAGGGCCTGACTGCCGATCGCCACCTTGTAGTGGAAGAATCCGCCCTCCTTGGCCGGGGGCTTGATCGCCGCGATGCGCAGCGCGGTCTGCACCGGCTTGCCCTCCGTCCTCACGTTCGTGCGGACGTCGGCCGGCACGAGCTCATACCGGTCCCGCTGGTTGGCGTCGCTGAGCACGAGGGCGGTGCTCGTGTTGCCGAAGTCGAGCGCTGCATAGCCGGAATACGCGGGCATGTGCTGCATCGGCAGGAGCTGCAGCTTCACCTTGACCTCGGAAATCGCCGTCTTCCGCTCCGCATCGATCGTCACCACATTGACGACGATGAGCTTCTCATCTTCATCCGTTTTTCCCACCGATGTCCGGCCAAGCGGCAAGCCGCCCGCCTTCGCCGCGCCGTCGATCTCTTTGACCAGTTCCGGATGATCGGTATTGACCGACACGAACATGTCGAGCTTGAGCGGAGACTCGATCATCACGACGACGAAGTTATTGGCAGCCAGCACCTCCTTCGAGGACCGCATCAGCGTGGCCACGTACTCGCGGGCGGCCTGCCCGTGCTTGAACTGGTCGCCCGGCAGGTCGGGCAGCACGCGGATGTACTGGCCGAAGCTCTTGGGGATCGTGAGCACGAGATACCGGTGGCTCGTCGTCGCCGCATTGACTGCCGCCTCGGTCACCTGGACGCCGTCCACAAGCTCGCTTCCGGGCACGGTGAACCGGCAGGTCCGCTCGCCGGTGCGGGCGATCACGTCGTTGATGGTCAGCAGGTGGTTCTTCATGTCGACTCCCCGGCCCGAAGGCGATCGAGTTCCTCGCGGTATCGCGAATACCGCTCACGCTTCTCCTGATCGATGTGCCCGATCTCCGAGCCGAGGGCACGGTAGCGGCTCTGGAGGCGGTGCAGATGCAACTGCACCTCGTGCACCAGCCGCGAGACGAAGACCCGGGCGAGGCGGGCCACCTTCGCCCGCATGACGACAAGGTAGTCCTCGCCGCTCATGTTCTGGCCGCCACCCTCAAGCGGATTCGGGTCGTCGCACATGCCGCGGAAGATCGGCGTGCGAAACTCCGCGCCATCGGCGGTTCGGCCGGGCGAGAGATACTGCTCGGTGGCCGTCCGCCAGTAGTCGAGCGGCGCCTCGAGGCCGGCAGCGGTCGGCGGCGGCTGGTCCTGCACCCGACGCTCCAACTCCCGCTTGACCTCCGCCACGACCACGGTGGTCTGGGCGTCGGCCTCCTGCAGCCCAGCCTGCATGAGCAGGCCGGCGAGATGCTTGTGGTTTTCGGCGAGGCCCCCCCGGCCCGGCTCGCCCCACGTGTCGATCAGCCCCCCGAGCTTCGTCTCGATCGCCGTGACCGCGGGCTGGGAGTACCGTGGATCGCGGCCGACGTCGTCCACCATGCTGTCGAGCTCGCCACTCCAACGGGCGGCCCGCATCATCTCGTCGACGGTCATGCCCGCCTGCTGTTCGGCCGCCTGGAGAGCCGACTTCAACCGTTCGATCACGCCGCCGAGCCGCTCCGACGCGTCACGGCGGGTCTGCACCCGCACCGCCTCCGCAACCTTCGTCTGCATCGCCTCCCGGAGCGACGGGATCCCGCTGTCGAGCACGAACCGCTTCCACGGTCCGATCTGACCCGGGTTGCGGCCGCACCGCTCGGGCACGACCGGCTCGCCGTCCGCGTCGAACCGCAGCATCAGCTGATACTTGGCACGGAGCTCGTCCGACACGCCGGACGTGCCGTCCTGCCCCGCGGCCATCCGATCCTGATAGTAGCCGTTGCCCACGAAGATCACGTTGTGCTCCCGGATGCCCTGCTGCCGCATGGCCTCGGCGAGGTGGCAGAACATCGACGGCTGCTCGCCGATGTCGGCCGGCCCGTTGAGCTGAACCTCGTTGATGCCGTCGCAGTAGGTCACCACCATCCAGATCCGCTCGCCGAGCGTGCGGGAATAGTGCTCCCGCATCTTTTCCGCGAGCTGCGACACCGAACCTGCCTTGACCTGTTGAACCGACTGGAACATGAACGCCCCGTCGAGCTGGTCGAGGAAGGCGAGCGTCAGCCGGGAGTCGCTCTCCTTGTCCACACCGAGCCCCGGCAGGTCGATCATCTCGACCTCGGGGCTGATCGCGTCGGTCACGAAGTGGATCTTCACCTCGCGGAGCAGCGTGTACTGCGAGGGCCCGTCCTGGTGGGTGGCGAACTTTCGCCGCTGGGCATAGTCGCCCGCCTCCTCGCGGCCGGTCTCCGCGAGCATGCTCGGAAACTCGATCGCAGCGTCGAGCAGCCGGAGCAGCACGAGGTTGTCGGCCGCCTTGAAGTGGGGCTGCTCCTGCTGCTGCGTCCGCACCGCCTCCCGCAGGCGGCGGAGATCGTCGTCGAACTGGATCTTCACGAGGTTGCAGATGTCGCGGACGCGCACCCGGAACTCGGACCTCGAGAAGTAGCAGAGCGTGAGCCCGTTCTCGGCTCCCGCGCCCGGCGGCCTGGGAATCAACCGCGTGGGCACGCTCGTGGTCGGGCCGCTGCTGCCCTGCGGGGAGGGCGCGTCTTTCTCCGGCACTGAGAGCAGGTTGCTCACCGTCATCGACTTGCCCACCTGGGAGGGGCCGATGAATCCGATCGCGAACCGCTTTCGGGCCATGGTGCCGGCGAGCTGCGCGAGTTGGGTGCGGACGTCCGCGACGACCTCGCGCTCGCCGAACTTCGGCAACTCCTTCACCGCCTCGTCGAGCACGGTATGAACGGCGTTGAAGCGATCCACGAGACGTTCGTCGCGGAGCAGCGAGCATTCAGCCTGGTCGAGACGGGGCACGGGAGCGTTCCTGGTGAAAGCGGGTGGATCGTGGCCGGGAGACGACGCTACTCGAGAGGAGCCTTGGGCAGGCCGGTGAGCCACCAGCCGAACCGCTCCCGCTGATAACGTTCACCGGCGACCTTGATGATCTCGCGGTCTGCCGGGTTGGCCGGGCTCTGGAACTCCCAGACCAGGATGGCACGGTCACCGACCCTGCCCGGAGACTCCTCGAGGAGCCGCCGCCACGCGCGGGTGTCGATCGGCGCCGTGACCTCGAAGGTGCGGCTGGCCGGATCGACCGGAATCTCCAGCCAGGCTTCACCGCCGGGCCTGATGAGTTCACCGGCCGGGAGCTTTCGCTCCGCGAGCCAGGCCGGGAGCTTCTTGAACCCGTCCGCCGGCGCCAGCCGCGCGTCGAGGTCGGCCCTCACGGCCGCCTCCTCCGCCTCGGTCATGGGGAAGCGGAGCCACAGCCTCCGCGGCGTCGCATTGACGGGCACCAGGTACGACAGCCGCACCACGTTGAGGCCCCAGTCGATGTCGGTCTTGAGGTCCCGGAAACTGCCCACGATCAGCGTGGCGGTGGACGGATAGATCTCCTTGATCGCATTGCCCACCTTTCTCGGATCCTTGAGAGACTCAAAAAGCCTTCGCTCGTCGCCGGTCACCCCGCTGAGCGTCACCAGGTAGCAGCGACCGACGTCAGGCCAGCCGATGGAGACCTGCTCGGCCTTCCCTGCCGCGCCCTCCGAGCTCACGGTCAGCACGGCCCCGCGCGGAGCCAGCCCCTTCCTGAGCTTGAGGATGTAGGAGCCGGGGCTGTGATACCGCAGCGGCTGGGCCGTGTCGGTCCTGGGGGCAGGCCGAAGCTCCTCGACCTGCTCTGCGCGGGTCTCGGCATCCATCGCGGTGACCGTCATGGCATCGAGGAACTTGTCCGGGTCGCGGAGATCGATCCACCACGCGTTGTCCTGGCCGCGAAGCGGCTCGACGAGCACGCCGCGCGGATCGTCGGCCGCAGGCGCCGCCTCGAAGATGCCCCGCCGAACGATGGAACTGATCAGCGTGAACGACGCCGGATCGATCGGATCGACCGTGATCTCGCCGAAGTTGAATCCGCTCGTGGAGCCCCTGGCGGTCGTGAACTTGTTCTCCACCTCGAACGCGTTCATGTCGGCGTCGGCCTGGATTGCCAACTGGATCACACGACCGTCGTCGGCAGCCCAGCCCGACGACGAAAGGCTGGCGGCGATGCCGGCGACGAGGGCTGCGAAGAGGCGATGCTGATGCATGGATACGATCCTCTGGAGATACAGGGCCGGGGGCTTGATTCGACCGAGCTCGTCGAGTCTCAGGGGTTCTTCTCGGGCTCGGCCGAAGACCGTGCGACTCCGCCGCGGAGCCGCAGTTCACGTTCCAGCAGAGGTACTACGGACGGTCGTGACGAGCGCTTCGCCTCCGCCTCGGCCTGCCGGATGGCCGCGATGGCGGACTCGATCTCCCGCACCTCGTCGGCGGTCGGCTGGGGCCGCGACCGCAGCCGCTCCTTCACGGCCCGCCCCTCTTCTTCCGCCTGCGTGAGCCACTCGTCGACGAGTTCCGAGAGGCACGACCGGCCACAGGTGTCTGGGGCGGCGTGGGCCGAGAGACACTCCTGGAGAAGCCCCCAGTAGCCCGGTCGGCTGGCAACGTCGCCGCGCGAGGTCTCCCGCGACTCCTTCAATTCGAAGAGCTGCTGGTAGAGCGGATTGGTCTTGGGCACGACACGGCAGAACGGAGCAGGCTCACCCACGATCAACTTGATCACGTCGTCGCTGACCATCCAGAGAAGACCGAGCGTGCACACGACGGCGGCGACGACACCCCCGCGACGAAGCATCGCCCAGCCCGCCCACGGCGGCGCCGGCGGCACGTGCAGGAAGTGGCTGCTGGGCCTGTGCACGGCCAGCCGCATGCGGAGTTCCTCGCACGTGCGGATCTGGCCGGCAAGGGCGGGCGCGATCACCTTGTCCCAGATCTCCGCCTGCGTGTCCGGGGCGACATCCTTCGCGGGCAGCATTGCCAGACACTTCCTTCCGCCACACCAGCGACGGAACTCGTCGGCCCCCACGAGCGACGCAGCGATGAGCCTGGCGAGGATCTTCACGTCTGCCACTTCGGAGGCGGCGGCGTCGCTGGCCCGCTGGTGGATGTCGCGAGCGTCATTTCTCGCCCGCTGGGCCTCGGCGAGGCAGTCGTCGTTGCGAAGCTCCGCGCCGTCCTCGAACAGCTGCTCGAGGCCCGGCTCCGAGATCCACCTCGGGATCATCAAGCCCGATCGCTTGTCCCAGGCGAAGCCCACGTCGGGCAGGGAGATGTAAGGACGCCCGTCCCGCCACCTGCCCACGCGGCACGAGTCAGGCTGGAGATATCCCAGCGAACGGTCGGCGGCATGCAGCCCCGCCGCCGCGGCCGCCAGCTGGTCGATGGCGGTGTCGAGAGCCACGAGATCGGGGTCGTCGGCGACAAGGCTCTTTCGGCGGCGGGCAATGGCGGCCTGCAGGTCGAGCAGCGAGCGGGTGGACGGCTCGACATCCTCGGGCCAGGTCATCTGGAGGATGCGGCCCTCGAATCCCGCCTTCGCATGCCAGCGGGGTACGCCGGCGAGTTCCGGCGGCGGGGAGTAGACCACCCCCGGATCGACGGTCCGCTCCACGCCGTAGCCGTCGAGCACCACGGCCTCGACGTCATCGTCGTCAGGCACGTCGCTCCCCAGGGCCTTCCACGTGTCCGACCAGCCGGTCACCCCCCATCCCTGCATCCGCGTCATGTGGTATCTGCCGGCATCCCGAGACGGATCATCCCGACCCCGCGCGCGAGTGGGTCGTCCCAGCATACAGCCCCCCTTGCGGGACACAATTCTCCCCAACGAACGACGGCCGGCAAGCGACGTGGACCGCGGATCAGCCGCCGGCGACGGTCCACCAGCGGCGGCGATCCACCGGTGCCCCCTGTTCCTCGACGAACTCGGCGAGCGCGTCGAGGAGGGCCACGAGGGCCGGCCGGTCGGTCGGCAGCGCAGCGAGCCTGGCATGGGCGGCCACGAGCCGCTCGATGAGTTCCGCCGGGGCCTGCTTCCGTCGAAGCCGTTCCAGAAGCCGGAGCACACCTCGAAGCAGCCCATCGACCGTCGCCGGCTTCACGTCGGTCAGACCCGCACTGCGGGGCTTCGTCTTCGCAATGAGCCGCTTCGCCTCCACGCGTTCCCTCGCCAACGCATCGACGACCTCTTCAGGGCTGTCGTCGCAGCAGAGGAACGCCTGCCCCCGGAATGCATCCTGCGACATCGCCCGATACGCGACGATCGACTTGCTGTACAGCATGCGCACCGCCGCATTCACCGGCTGCACGATCCGCCGCGGCTGCCGCCTCAGGATGCGTTCATCGGGGCGGCGGTCGTCGATGGCCACGAGCGAGGTGAACCTGCACAGCACGCCGAACGAGGTGGAGAGCGCCACGATCCGGGCCTCGATCGCCGCGGCATGATCCTCCGGCACCGAGGCATCGTCGTCCTCGTACGAATCCGCATCCGACTCCGACGTCGCCCGCAGATCCTCGAGGTGCCGCAGCATGCCGCGGGCCCAGAGGCTGCCCTGGCCCAGCGTCGCCCCATCGGCCACCGCCGCCGACGCGTGCCACGGCTCGCCCGCCACGTGCGCCCCCTCGACGCGAACGCTCGCCCCGGGCGCCGTGCACCGATATCGTCCCCGCAGCACGAGGGGCAGGCCGCTGACGAGGTCGGGCATGCGGCTCGGCACGAGCGACTCCGGGATCAGCTCGATCCCGTCACCCGCGAGACGGAGATCGCGGACGAGCGGCGGCTGGAGCCGGGCCTGGATCCGCTCGAGCACTACGTCGAGACGATCCTCGCTCTCCACGAGCTCGACGAGCCCTCCACTGGCATCGGCGAGCCTGGAGATCAGCCCCTCATTGATCGCGTTATCGATGCCGACGACGAACAGCCGGGTGTCACCGAGGTTCTTCGTAAGCTTCCGCAGCACTTGCTCCTCGTTGCCCACCTGGGCGTCGGTCACGAGCACCACGCAGCGACTGCGGGCCGCATCGCCCGACGGCCGCTTGGCACTCGATCCGCAGAGAACCAGCCCTGCCTCGATGGCGGGCGTGAGCAAGGTGCCACCCCGGGCCTCGACGGCGGCAAGCCACTCCAGCAGCCGCCAGCGGTTGCGGTCGGTGGCGGCCATCAAGTTCGTCGAGCCGGCTCCATGCTCGAGTTTGTCGTCGAACGCGATGACGGCGACACGATCGTCGGCCGAGAGCGAGTCGATGATCCGGGCGACGGCCCGACGGGCTGCCACCATCTGCCAGCCTGACATGCTCCCCGAGCGGTCGAGCAGAAACACCACGTCGCGGGGCTCACGCCTCCCCACGGCCGCCGCGGGTGGCACGATCGACACCGTGAACGTTCCGTCGCCGGGAGCATCCGTCACGGCGACGCCGGTGCCGAGCCCCGCGGGCCTCGCGGCATCGGGCTCGATCTGCACGGCCGTGATGACGGCCGCCTCGTCGCCCACCTTCCAGCGCAGGATGAAATCGCGGTCGAGCCGCTGGTCGGGCACCACGGTGATCGTTCGAATTCCGGCGTCGTCGACCGAGTCATGTGCGGGAATCGAGCAGCCGAAGGCATCGGAGCAGGCGCTCGACGTGGTCCGCGGGGCCACCTGCACCGTGATGCCGAGCCGCACGGGGCTCGTCATGCCGGGCAGCAGGATCGGCGGCGAGATCCGCGAGGCGTCGGGCACGAGGTCGGTGTCGAAGGCGATGCCGTCGCCCACCTGGTCGCCGTCGAGCATCTCTCCCGGGCAGTAGCGTGGCGCCACGACGAGCGGGAATCGATACGTGGCCTCGAGCGAGTCGATCGTCACCGGGGCGACGAGCGTAAACTCCACGCGGGCCGTCGACCGTGGCGGGATGTTGCCCACCCGGAGCGTGAACACGTCGGGCCGCTCCTCCTCGACGATCGCGGCATGCCTGCCTTCCGAGACCGCAGCGTCGTAGTCCTGCCGGGCCTTCGCCCGCTCGTCGATCCGGCCGCGGATCTCGGCACCGTCCACGAGCATCCGGAACCCGACGATCGCCGCCCGCGGGGGCAGCGGGAAGATATAGGTGGCCTCGAGCGGGTCGGCGAAGACGTTCACGAACTGCTGGCGAACGGTGGTGGCCGCCGACAGCCCGTCGATCCGCACGTCGACATCGAGCGACCGCAGCGGCAGACAACCCTTCTCGGTGTCGAGGGCGCCGAACCCGGCGTCCTGCTCGACTCCCGTGATCTCGGCCAGCTCCTCCGACGTCAGTGCGCGAATCATGGGCGAGCCCCCTTCCGCTGCGGCCGAGACGACGAGTGCGCGGTGCCAGCGGCGGGCTCGGCGGCAGCGCCGGTGGCACGAGATGCGAGAAACTGGACGAGCGGCTTCGCCAGCCGCGTGACGGCGTCGGTCTCGGCCTGCGTGAGCGGCCGGCCGCTCCACAGGAGCGCGGCATTCGCGTCGAGACCGATCGACTGAAGGGCTGGCGGAGCCTGCGAGCCCGCCGGCGGCTCTGCGGCGGCGGCCGGGCGAAGCTTCCAGAACGCACCGGCCGGCCTTGGGGCAGCGGCATCCTGCTGCACCATCACCGGCGAGGCGGCCGCCATGCCCTGCTTTCGCCCGTCGATCACCCCCGCGATGCATCGTTCGACGTCGCTCAAGGTCGCCCCGGCGGCCCGCGCGAGTTCCGCGTCGGTTTTGCCGACCAGCCCGCGCTGAATGTCGGCGAGCGGATGCCCCGACGCCTGCAGCTTCTTGATCGCCGCGAGTTGCAGCACGTGCCGGCGAGTGAACAGGGCAGTCCGGCCCCGAAATGCCGCCGGGCGGTCGACCATCCCGAGCGTCTGATACCAGCGGATCGTCCGCGGATCGGGGAGGTGCCGCACGCGTCCGCTCCGCACGCCGTCGTAGCCCGTTGCCAGAACGGTGGCGACGGCGGTCGCGAGTTCCGCGATGGTCAGGTCGTCGAAGACGGGTGTGGTCGGTGCCATGGCCGTATCGTACAGTGTTAAATGACAGTGTCAAGCACTTAGGAAACGAGGCGTTTCGGCCGTTCTGGCTATCCTCGACCTGTCGCTCCGCCCCAGGACACGCCTCAGGACACCTGCACCATGGCCCTGCCCCCCGACTACCGCATCCGGACCATGGAGCCCGGCGACTTCGCCGCGATCGCCGAGATCTGCCGCATCGTCTATCCCCACGACACGCCCTACACGCCCGGCGAGCTCGAGGAGCACCGGGCCCTGTATCCGCAGGGCCAGTTCGTGGCGGAGCACGTGCCGACGGGACAGGCGGTGGGCGTGCACTTCACGCTTCGGCTGCGGATGGCCGACTTCCACGTCGACGACCCGTGGGACGTGCTCACGGCGCACGGCACGTTCACCGACCATGAACCGGACGGCCCCACCCTCTACGGCGCCGACGTGTTCGTGAGCCCCGCTCACCAGCACCATGGGCTGGCCCACGCCCTGACCGACGCGACCCGACAACTGGTGATGGACGAGGCTCTCTGGCGGATGGTTGGGGGAAGCCGGCTGCCCGGCTACGCCGCCGTCGCGGCCACGCTCCCGGCCGACGAGTATGTGAACGACGTGGTCGCCGGCAACCGTACCGATCCGGTCCTCTCGGCGCATCTCAAGGACGGCTGGCAGGTGGTCAGGCCGATCCACGGCTACCTTCAGCACGACCCGGAGAGCGCCAACTGGGCGGCGGTGATCCAGTGGGTGAACCCGGCGTGCCCGCCTCCACCGGAGTTCGCCCTGCGGTGAGGCGACGGCTCGCTCTCCGCGGTCATCACCAACGGCCTTGCGGAGCGGTTGACGCACCTGCCCACCGAGTAGCTGACCTTCTCCCCGTTTCTTGATCCATCCGGGATGTTAGGTTTTTTACCTTGGCATCACCAGAAAGGGTGGGTTTTCGATGGGCAGAAAGCAGTACACAGAAGAGCAGATCGCGTTCGCGTTGCGGCAGGCCGAATCCGGCACGCCGGTGGCCGAGATCATTCGGCGGCTCGGAGTCAGCGAGCAGACTTTCTACCGCTGAAAGAAGCAGTTCACCGGGCTTGGCGTTGCCGAGCTGCGGCGGCTTCGGACCTTGGAGGAGGAGAACCGGAAGCTGAAGCAGTTGGTGGCCGACCTGAGCCTCGACAAGAAGATGCTGCAGGACGTGCTCTCAAAAAAACTCTGAGGCCTGCGGTGAAGCGTGTTTTGGTGAAGGAGGTGCAGGTGGCGTATCGGGTTGCCGAGCGTCGAGCCTGCTGGGTACTGGGATTCGCCCGATCGAGCTTCCGTTACCAGAGCAGGCGTGATCCGCGGGCCGAGCTTCGCGTTCGACTTCGAGACTTGGCTGCCAGCCGGGTGCACTACGTGTACGTGCGGCTGTGGGTTCTTCTCCGTCGGGAGGGATGGATCGTGAACAAGAAGCTGGTCTACAGGCTGTATTGCGAAGAAGGCATGGGGATCCGCAGGCGAAAGCCACGTCGCCGAAAGAGCGTTCCGGTCCGCGAAGCCCGTGTGCCGGTCCAGTGTGCCAATCAGACCTGGAGCATGGACTGCATGTCGGATCAGCTAGTTGGCGGGCAGCGAGTCAAGCTGCTGACGCTAGTGGACATCTTGCCCTCCCTTGGTTTGCGCCACCAGAGATTCTCTTTCTGAAAACTGGCGACGTTTAAGGGGGGCAGGTCAATCGTACCGGGCGAAATCGGCGGCCCGGAGACCGGCAGCAGTTCCGCATTCGTGAAGGCGACCAGCTGCGTCTCGGCGTGGGCAGGCAGGCGGGCCAGCAGGCAGGCGACGATCATGATGATGCAGCGGAATATGGCCGCAGAGTCCAACAGCCTCGCCCTGGCCGGGCAGGCACCAGGCCGGAGGCCAGCACCGGGCCTCACGCGGATCGTGGCGGACGTCGACTCCTTCACGACCGCCGACCAGCTGGACGGCCGAAAAGCGGCGAGGAAGGCGTCTGCACGGTACGATGCCCGGATGCGCTCGCTGCGGTCTTTTCAGTGGCTGTTGGTGCCGTGGGCCCTGCTCACGCCGGCCGCCGTCGTCCATGCCCAGAGTATCGGCAATCGCCTGCTGGGCATCGACGTCTCCGCGTGGC
>CAIKWU010000020.1 GCA_903831155.1 uncultured Planctomycetaceae bacterium
CGTCGTACAGGAACTCGGCCGTCGCCGCCCGCACTCGCGGCACCGCCTCGACGTCCTCCATGCCTCCCCCCTCGACCGCCTCGAACCGCACCTCGATCGCCACCAGCGCCTTGAGTTGGCCGCGGCGGCGATCGCGGGCGTAGATCACGTCGTCGTCGAAATCGACGTCGGCCCAGCGGAGCCCACGGGGCTTGCCGGTGGCCGCGGCCCGCTCGATGAACCTGGCCTCGAGCCGCTCCCGCTGCCGGTGGAAGTCGCGCTGGGAGCGGGCCAGCCGTTCGGCGGCCCGCGCGGCACGGATCGGCCTGAGCGAGAGGGCCACGGCGGCGGCCGCCAGCGCTGCGCAGATCGCAATCGACGCAAGCACGAGCAGGTAGCTCATCTCATCACCTCCGGCCGGAACGGCACCCCCGAAGTCTAGGACATCCGCCCCCGTCGGCCAAACGCCCGGGAGCGGCTGCCGGCCGTCGCCCCTCGACACCGCTGCGGGGCGTAGACTGCGGCCCATCTCCCCGGGACCCCACCATGCCGCCACGCCGTCCTCCGCAGCGACTTCTGCTCGGTGCCCACCACTCGATCGCGGGCGGCTTCACGAAGGCCGTGGACCGGGCGGTCGAGACGGGGTGCGAGTGCCTGCAGATCTTCACCCGCAACATCAACCAGTGGGCCGTCTCGCCGATCGCCAACGCCGACGCGGCGGCGTTTCGGGCGGCCGTCGACCAGGCTGGCCTCGCGATGGTCGTGGCTCACGACTCCTACCTGATCAATCCCGCCTCGGCCGATGCCGCCCTCCGCCGCAAGTCGATCGAGGGCCTCGCCGAGGAGGTGCGGCGGGCCGGCCAGCTCGGCATTCCGTGGGTCGTGGCCCATCCGGGTGCCGCCGGCGAGCAGGCAGCCGACGCGGCGGTGGCCCGCGCGGCCGAGGGCTTCGCCGAGGCGCTCCGCCGGACGGCCGGCGTGGCCGCGGGCATTCTCATCGAGACGACGGCAGGCCAGGGATCGTGCCTCGGGGCCCGCTTCGAGGAGATCGGGAGCATGCTCGACGCGATCGACGCCGTGCCGGGCCTGCGGAAGCGGATCGGGGTCTGCCTCGACACCTGCCACGTGTTCGCGGCCGGCTACCCGCTCGCGCCCGCCGCGGCGCTCGACGACACGCTCCGTCAGTTCGACCGCCACATCGGCCTCGCGCGGCTCAAGGTGATCCATGCCAACGACTCGAAGCGGGAACTGGGATCGCGGGTCGACCGGCACGAGGCGATCGGAAAGGGAAGGATCGGCCGCGAGGCGTTCCGGCTCCTGGTCAACCACCCGAAGCTCGCCGGCATCCCACTGATCCTCGAGACCCCCAAGGAGGGCGCGGACGGCAAGCCCTCGCCGGCCGTCGATCGTCGCAACCTCGCCACGCTCCGTCGACTTCACGCCAAAGCATGAACCACGGCATGACCTCAGCGCGGGATTGCCCGAGCCTGGCGTGGTGCGTCCGCGGCCTTACGGCCGGTCGGCTTGTACGAATGCGGCATGAAGTCAGCGAGGGATTGCCCATGCCCCGAGAGCCGGCGTATGCCGCCAAGCGGAGCCAGGATGGCGAAGCGCCGGCGGCATCCGAGTGAGCCGAGGCCACGATGGCCGAGGCGAATGTCCGGCGATGGGGCATGGGTAATCCCGAGCCACGCGAATGTCCGGCGATGGGGCATGGGTAATCCCGAGCCACGCGAATGTCCGGCGACGGGGCATGGGTAATCCCTCGCCAGACGCCAGGCCATCACGCCTCGGGCGGGATCTCGCGTCCGTGCGGATCGCTCGCATCGCCGGCCATCTCGGCCTCGAGCCTGCGCCGCATCGCCGCGCCGAGATGGTGCTCGACCCACTCGGCGGGCGGATGGAGGTGGTCGAGCGGCAGGTCGGCATGCCGGCCGAGCCAGGTTTCCCAGAGCCGGTGCGACCGCACGATCATCTCCGCCTCCCGCCGGCCCGAAGGGGTGAGCCGCAGCCGGCCCGACTCGGCAACGAGCAGGCCGGCGGCCCGCAGCCACCGTTCGGCCCAGGTCACGATCCACGACGCCTCGGTGAGCGCCGCGGCCTCGCCGGCCTCCTCGGCCCGCCAGGCGGCGGCGAGCCGATCCTCGCGGGCCACGCGCCACGCGAGCCGCAGCCGCGACAGGCCGCGGGCGAGGAGACCGTCGTCGGGGGCCACGAGCGCGGCTGCCACGTACTCGACCCCGAGCACCACCGCGATCATGCCCGCCGCGCTCGTGCTGCATCGCCAGGCGATCGCGTAGCCCACGCAGCCGCCGACCGCGGCCAGCAGCATCGCGAGCAACGCCATGTGGTGCAGCCGCCGCGACAGGAGCTCGGCGGCGGCGGCGGGCACCACGAGCAGGGCCACCACGAGCACCGCGCCGACGGCGTCGAAGCTCGCCACGGTCGCGACGGCCGTCGCCACGAGCAGCCCCGCCGTCACGACCGCAACCGGCAGCCCGGCCGCGCGGGCGGCCGCCGGATCGAAGGCCGTGAACACCTGGAGCTTCCAGGTGGCCGCCGCGGCGACGACGAGGCCCACGAGCGTGGCAGCCCCGGCCAAGAACCCCCGCGGCACGTCCACGTCCGCCACCCGCACCGTGTCGAAGGGCAGGAAGGCGAGATCCCCATGCAGCACGCAGGCGGGATCGAGGTGGCTTCCGGGTGGCGCGGCGGCGACGATCACGACCCCGACGGCGAACAGCGTGGTGAACACGACCCCCGCGCCCGCGTCCTCGGCGGGGCCGTCGCCCTCGCGGATCACCCGCGTCAGCCAGACGGTCAGCACCGCGGCGGCCACGGCGCCAAGGAACACAAGCGGGCCGCCCGGCCTGCCGCCGGCGAGCACCGCCACCGCGACCCCGGGCAGCACGGCGTGCCCGATCGCGTCGCCCAGGAGGCTCAGCCGCCGCACGACGAGCAGCGTGCCGACGAGTCCGCAGGCGGCCGCCACGACCGCCGCCGTCGCCATCGCCCAGCCGTGCACGTGGAGCGTGGCGTCAGGCATCGTGCCCGCCCCGCTGCGGAGGCCGGTTGATCCGGTCGAACGTCGCCATCGCCCGGGCCTCGTCTGGATCCTGGTCGAAGAGCCGCAGCCAGTGCTCCACGCCGCGCCTCCGCCTGTCCGCCTCCGCCGCTCCCTCCGCGGTGAGCCGCCACCGCCCCGCGGTGCCGGCCGCCGGTGCGACGAGTCCGGTCCGCACGAGCGTCTCCCAGGCGGTGCGGGCCGGCCGCCGGCCGCCGATCCGCTCGCCGCAGGTGGCCTCGAGCACGTCGGCCACGGTGAACGCTCCGGCCTCGTCGCCGCCGGCAAGCGTCCGGCAGGCATCGACGGCCAGTCCACGATCCCACTCGCGGGCGACGGTGGCCGCCTCCAGCCGGCGGGCGATCCAGCCGCGGCCCGGTGCCGCGAGGAACGAGACCGCAAAGCACACGGCCGCCGCGATCACCACCAGCGGGCCGGTGGCGAGCCCCGGCCACGAGGCGCTCACGGCCACGCCCACGAGTGCGGCGGCCACGCCGATGAACCCGGCCAGCGCGAGCATGGTGGGCACCCGGTCGGTCCAGGCGCGGGCCGTCACGGGCGGGATCACCACGAGCGCCGTCACGAGCACCGCGCCCACGGCGGGAAGGCCCGCCACCACCATCGCGGCGACGAGCCCCACGATCAGGCAGTCGATCGCCGTCACCGGCCAGCCGCTCGCCGCGGCGAAGGCCGCGTCGAAGGCGACCAGCGTCGACTCCTTGAGCGTGGCGACCACCACCACGAGCGCCAGGCCCGCCACGGCCGCCAGCACGGCCGCGTCGCGGGCCGTGAGCGCGGCGGTGTGCCCGAGCAGGAAGGTTTCCAGGCCGGCGCTGTCGGGGTAGCCCCACGCGGGGATCCCCGAGACCAGCGCGATGCCCGCCCCGAAGCCGACGCCGATCACGATCGCCGTGGCGGCGTCGTCCCGCGTCCGCGTGAATCGGCGGATCAGCACGAGCGTGCCGAGCCCGGCCAGCGCCGAGGCGAAGCCGCCCACCAGCAGCGCCGGCAGGTCGCGGCGACCGGTGGCGAGAAAGGCGAGCGCCACGCCCACCAGCGTGGCATGCGCCGCCGCATCGCCAACGAGCGCCCGCTTCCGGAGCACGCACAGCGACCCCACGACGCCGGCCGCGAAGCCCACCGCCGACACGCCCGCGGCGACGACCAGCGTGTTGTGCGACAGGCCTGCGACGGTCATGGGGTGCGGCCCCGCTCGGCGACGGCGCGGCCCACCTCGTCGAGGATCTCGAGCTGCCCGGCGTAGGTTCTCCGCAGGTTCGCCGGCGTGAGCACCTCCGCCGTCGCCCCGGCGGCCACCAGCCGCATGTCGACGAGCGCCACGCGGTCGAACCATTCCGCGGCCGTCCGCAGGTCGTGGTGCACGACGATGACCAGCCGCCCCTCGCCACGGAGCTCCGCGAGCACCCGGAAGATTCCCTCCTGCGATCGCACGTCGACGCCGGCCATCGGCTCGTCGAGCAGGTAGACGTCGGCCTGCTGCGCCAGCGCCCTGGCGAGGAACACCCGCTGCTGCTGCCCCCCCGACAGCCGGCCGATCTGCCTGCCTGCGACGTCGGCGAGGCCCACGCGATCGAGGCTCTCCCCGGCCAGCCGCCGCTCCCGCGGGCCGGGCCGGCGGAACCAGCCGAGCCGGCCGTAGGTGCCCATCAGCACCACGTCCATGACGCTCACGGGGAAGTCCCAGTCCACCGTCTCGCGCTGCGGCACATAGCCCACCCGCGTGCGGACATCGCGGAGCGGCCTGCCGAAGAACCGCACGTCGCCGCCGACGAGCGGCACGAGCCCGAGCGCGGCCTTCAGCAGCGTGCTCTTGCCCGCGCCGTTGGGCCCGATGATGCCGAACAGGCAGGGCGACTCGATGGCGAGATCGACGTGCCAGACCACGGGCCGACGGCCGTAGGCGACGGTCACGTCGTGGAACTCGACCAGCGGCGGTTGCGCCAGCGGCACGCTCATGGCGCCGTCTCCGCGAGGGCGGCGGCGATCGTCTCCGCGTTCGCCACGAGCGCGGCCTCGAGGGTCTCGGCGCCGCTGCCCGGGCCACCGAGCGAATCGGAGAGCAGCGTGCCGCCGAGCCGGACGTCCTGCCCCCGGGCCGCGGCACCCTCGCGGAGCGCGGTCACGCTCCGATCCGACACGCTCGTCTCGATGAACACCGCGGGAATGCGACGCTCGACGACGAGATCGACGAGCCGGTTGATGTCGGCGAGCCCGGCCTCGCTCTCGGTGCTCGTCCCCTGCACGCCGACCACGTCGATGCCGTAGGCCCGCCCGAAGTAGCGGAACGCGTCGTGGGCCGTGACGAGCACCCGCCGCGAGGCGGGGATCGCGGCGATCCGTTGCCGCACCCGGCCATCGACCGCGGCGAGGCGGTCGGCGTGGTCACGGGCCCGGCGCCGATACGCCTCCGCGCCGGCCGCATCGATGCCGGCGAGGGCGTCGGCCAGCGCCACGCCGCAACGGGACCAGAGGCCGGGATCGAACCAGACGTGCGGATCGTGCCGCCCGCCGCCGGCCGGAAGCAGATCCGCGGCCGGCAGCATGTCGGCGACGGCGATCACGGGCCGCCGACTGCCCAGCCGCTCGAGGATGCCCGCGAGCCGTCCCTCGAGGTGCAGGCCGTTGGAGACCACGACATCGGCGGTGGCGAGGCGATCGGCGTCGCGAGGGGTCGGCTTGTAGGAGTGCGGATCGATGCCGTCGGCCATCAGGCACTCGACCACCACGCGGTCGCCGCCGATCTGGCGGGCGAGGTCGGCCACGATCGTGGTGGTCGCGAGCACCCGGAGCGGCCCGGATGCCGCCGGCCCCGGGCCCCCTGTGCAGCCCGCCGCCGCCGCGAGCACCGCCGCCGCAAGCGTCAGGGCTGCGGAGACCGGCCGACAGCGGGGCGGCACCGACGGTTTTGGGAAATCAAAAATCATTTTTTGAACCGTCAAAATCATACCCGCCCGCGGGAGCCCACCTCAACCGTCGCCCATGGGAGATTCCCGGGAACCGCGGCGGACGACCACCGGCGCGTTGACCGGGATGCGCGGCAGACTTACGTTCGGAGCGGTTGCACACGCCGCGACCCCCCGGGGGCCAGCCATGGACTCGACCTACTTCAAGCGGTACCGCATGGACGTGGACCTCTCGGTCCCCCGCCACGCCGCCGCCCTGCCGCCGGGATACCGGTTCGTGCCCTGGAACGAGGCCGTGCTCGACGTGCATGCCCGGACCAAGTTCCGCTCGTTCCGCGACGAGATCGACGCCATCGTCTTCCCCTGCCTCGGCAGCCACGAGGGCTGTCGCCGCCTGATGCGGGAGATCCGCAACAAGCCGGGATTCCTCCCCAACGCCACCTGGCTGATCGCTCATGGCGCCGCGCCCGAGAGCCTGCAGTGGTGCGGCACGATCCAGGGGATCTCCGAGCGGGATGGCGGCGGCATGATCCAGAACATCGGCGTGGTCCCCGGGCACCGCGGGCTCGGGCTCGGCAGCTGCCTGATCGAGCGGTCTCTCGCCGGCTTCCGCATGCACGGGCTCCGCCGCGTGACGCTGGAGGTGACCGCCGAGAATGCCCGTGCGGTGCGGCTCTACCAGCGGCTGGGTTTCCGCCGGGTGCGGACGGTGTACAAAGTGGTGGACGAAGCCACGGTCGGCGCCTGAACCGCTGTCCGCGGGGGCGGGCGACGGCCCCGCGGGAAGGCGACACGGTTTGAAGCAGCACCTCCACTCGGCGACGCTCGACAACGGCATCGTGCTGCTCGGCGAGCACCTTCCCGACCTGGAGTCGGTGGCGGTGTCGTTCCACGCGCCGGTCGGGGCCATCCACGACCCGGCGGGAAAGTGCGGACTGGCCACCCTCGCCGGCGAGTTGTGCCTGCGGGGGGCGGGCCCCCGCAGCAGCCGCCAGATCGTCGAGGATCTCGAGTCGGCCGGCGTGCAGTGGTCGCAGGGCGTCTCGACCACCCACACCAGCTTCTCCGGCGCCATGGTGGCCCGCCACCTTCCGGGAGTGCTGCCGATCTACGCCGATCTTCTCCGCCGGCCCACGCTGCCGGAGCAGGAGTTCGACGCGGCCCGCCAGATGGTGCTGCAGAACCTCGCGGGCCTCGAGGACGACCCCACGCACCTTGTGTTCTCCGCGCTGCGGCGGATTCATCAGCCCGCCCCGTGGGACCGGCCCACCGAGGGCCTCTCCGCCGAGGTCGAGACGATCGAACACGCCGACGTTCGCCGGTTCGTGGCGACCCGCCTGCAGCCGAGCGGAATGATCGTGGCGATCGCCGGACGGATCGACTGGGACGACTTCGTGCGGCGTGCCGAAGGGCTGTTGGGCGACTGGCAACCCGGCACGGCGGTCGAGGTGCCGCTCGGCACGCGGGGGCCGCGGACGACGCACGTGCCCCACGACTCCCAGCAGACGCACGTGGCGCTCGCCTGGTCGGTTCCTCCGTATCGCGACGAGGCCGCCCGGGAGGCGAACGCGGCGCTGGCCATCCTCGGCGGCGGACCGAGTTCGCGGCTGTTCACGGAGGTGCGGGAGCGGCGGGGCCTCTGCTACAGCGTGTCGGCCGGATACCAGACCAACCGCGACTTCGCCACGGCCGTGTGCCACTCGGGAACCTCGGCCGACCGTGCCCAGGAGACGCTCGACGTGATCCTCGCGGAAATCGGCCGCCTGCCGGGCTCGATCACGGCCGACGAGGTGGAGCGGGTCAAGGCCCGCGTGAAGAGCGGCCTCGTGATGCAGCAGGAGTCGAGCGCCGCCCGCGCCGGAGCGATCGCCAGGCAGTGGTATCACCTCGGCCGGATGCGAACGCTGTCCGAGGAACTGGAGCGGTACGACCGGCTCTCCGTGGCGTCGATCGAGTCGTGGCTCGGTGCCCTGCCGCCGCCCGACCTCTCGGTCGCCTCGCTCGGCCGCGACCCCCTGGAGGTGCGCCGTGCGGTTCCTGCATGAACGGCTCCCGAACGGGCTCGACGTGATCGCCGAGGTCGGCGATGCGGCGGTCTCGACGAGCGTCGGGTTCTTCGTGGCCACCGGCTCGCGGGACGAGTCGGATGCCGTCTGGGGCGTGAGCCACTTCCTCGAGCACATGGTGTTCAAGGGCACGCCCGAGATCCCGGGCGACGAGATCAACCGCCGCTTCGACGCGATGGGGGCCGGCGTCAACGCGTTCACGAGCGAGGAGGACACCGTCTACTACGCCTCGGTGCTCCCCGAGCGGCAGGGCGAGGCGGTCGACCTGCTCGCCAGGATGATGCGTCCGGCACTCCGCACGGAGGACTTCGACACCGAGAAGCTCGTCATCCTGGAGGAGATCCGGATGTACGACGACCAGCCGCCGTTCGGCGCCGACGACCGCTGCAGGGCGGCGTTTTTCGGCGGCCATCCGCTGGCGCGGAACGTGCTCGGCACGATCGAGTCGATCACGGCGCTCGGCGCCGACGCGATGCGCGACTACCACCGCCACCGCTACGCGCCGGGCACGGTGGTGCTGGCCGCCAGCGGCGCAGTCGACTTCCCCGCGCTCGTCGAGTCGGCACGAAGGTTGTGCGGTGACTGGCAGCCCGTGGCCGGGCCGGCGCGGCTGGGCTCTCCCCCGCCGCGGGCCGCAGACCGTCAGGCAGTCGAGCGGATCATCCGTCCGGCCGCCACGCTCGATTACGCGGTCCGCATGGTGGCCGGACCGGGTGAGAACCACGACGACCGCTACGCCGCCCGGCTCCTCGGCATGCTGCTCGGCGACGCCTCGGGGAGCCGTCTCTACTGGAGCCTCGTCGACACCGGCGAGGCCGAGCATGCCTCCTGCCAGCACCACGACTTCCTCGACGCCGGGCTGTTCGTCACGCAACTCTCCTGCGACACCGCCGACGTCGACCGGCTGCTCGGCCGGATCGAGGAGGTGTACGGGGAGACGATGGCCGGTGGCATCGCGACCGCGGAGTTCGAGCGGGCCCGCAACAAGCTGGCGAGCCGCGTCGTCCTCGGGGGCGAGAAGCCGCTCCGCCGCCTCTTCGAGGTCGGCCTGGAATGGTCCCATGCCCGGGCCTACCGGTCGGTCGCCGACTCCCTCCGGATCGTGGAGTCGCTCTCCCCCACCGACCTCGACCGCGTGCTGCGGGAGTGGCCGCTCGACGGTCCGGCGGCCACGGTGATCGCGGGCACGGGCGGCTGAAACCGCCGCGCTTCCGTGCCTTCGCCGCGCACGGCATAATCGCGGGACGAAACCCGAGGATCGAGCATGGTTCCCCTCGTCGCCAACGCGAATCGCTGGATGATCGCGCTTCCGCCGATCTGGCTCGTCGGAGCCGGCGCCGCCGCGGCCCTGCTGGCGACACTGCTGGCCTATGGCATCCTTCGCCTCGTCGCGCCCCGCCTCGCGGCCGAGGCCCGCGTCAGCCTCGGTGACGGCTTCCTCGGGCCGCTCGCCTGGCTGCTCGTGGTGGCGTCGGCCCTCGCGGTCGCCATCACGCCGCTGGTGCCGATCGACCAGATCGTCCGGTCGCTCGCCCGCATGACGTCGGCCGACGACTTCCGGACCTCCGTCGCGGTGCCGGTGGGAGCCGACCTGCAGGAGGTCGTGCTCGGCTTCCGCCCGCAGGAACTCTCCACCATGTGGATGGAGAGCGATGCGCCGCTGATGGTCCGCACGCAGCAGGCGGTCGAGGGATTCGCCCTCGCCAAGGATGCCGACGTGCCGCTCGAGGCGGACCGCCGCTGGGCGTGGACGAGGACCGAGGGTGCCACGAACCCCTTCCTCGGGCAGCGGGCGAAGCTCGAGGCGAGCAACGACGGATCCGCCGCGGCCACGCTTTCCGTGGGCTGGAGGCTCGTGCCCGAGAATCCCCAGGCAGCCGTGCTGCCGTGGTCCTTCGTGGTCCTCGCCTCGGTCGTCGCGGCCTACTCCCTGTTCAGGCTCGGGGCGCCGCGGGTGGCGGCGATCGCCTCCGCGACCACGAAGGAGGCGATCGGCCAGCCGGTCTTCACGGTGGCGATCGTGGCGGGCATCGCCCTGCTGCTGGCCTTCATCGTGATTCCCTACAACACGTTCGGCGAAGACGTGAAGATGCTCAAGGACAGCGGCCTCACCCTGATCAAGGTGCTGGCGCTGCTGGTGGTGGTGTGGACTGCGAGCGTGGCGGTGGCCGAGGAGATCGAGGGCCGCACGGCCCTCACGGTGCTCTCCAAGCCGCTGTCCCGCTGGCAGTTCGTGCTCGGCAAGTTCGCCGGGCTCGTGCTGGTGGCAACGCTCGTATTCCTGATCCTCGGCGGCGTGCTCTTGGCAACGACGAGCCTCAAGGTGGTCTACGACGCCCGGGAATCCTCCAAGACCGATCCGCTGTGGCGGGAGTGTGCCGACGAGATGATCACCGTGGTGCCGGGGCTGGTCCTGTCGCTGCTGGAGACGATCCTCATGGCGGCCGTGAGCCTCGCCGTCTCGACGCGGCTGGGGATGGTGCCCAACCTGATCGTCTGTTTCTCCGTCTACGCCCTCGGCCACCTCGTGCCGCTGATCGTGCAGTCGAGCGTGGGCAAGTTCGCGATCGTGCGGTTCTTCGGAAAACTGATCGCGACACTGCTTCCCGTGCTCGACCATTTCACGATCGAGGCGGCGGTGATCGGCGGCGCCCCCGTGCCCTGGATCTACCTCGGCTGGGCCGCCCTCTACGCCGCGCTCTACTCGACGCTGGCGATCCTCGTCGCGCTCATCCTCTTCCAGGACCGCGACCTGGCCTGACCTGCCCAGGTCGTGCATCGCGTCCGGCGACGGGGCATGGGCAGCCCCGAAGCATGTCACCTCGTCAGGCCGGTGCGGGCCGCCACCCCCACCATCGACGCCCCGTCGGTCGCGGTGCCGGGCATCGACCACCAGCCGGTCTCGGCCGACCGCATCGCCTGGGCCTCCGCCTTGCCGTCGATGAACACCGTGACGCCCTTCCCGAGCCGCCGCTCGACCCGCGGGCCCAGTTCGACGCCCACGAGGCCCCACTCGGCGTTGTTGCCCACGATGGTGCGGAGTTCCAGCGACTCCCGGCCGTCGCCGCGATCGTTCGACACCCCGACCCGGCCCGTCCAGCGTGCCGGCCCCTCCTCCACCACCTGCGAGTCGGCGAGCAGCCCCGCCGAGACGTCGAACCGGTCGATCCGGCTGCGGAGTTCGGCCGTGAGCGGCACAGGCGGCGCGTCGCGACCGGAGGGTCCCTGCATCACCACGGCCACCTCGGGCATGCTTCGCAGACGCTCGCGTTCCGTCGCTGCCGAGATCCGCTGGAGTTCCGCCGCGATCGATCCCGACCCCTGGAAGTCGTCGAGCCCGAGGCCGTCGAACACGACCGGCGGCGCGGCGCCACACCACGCCGCGACAGCGGCGAACACGACGGCGACGAGGGACGTGACGATGCGGCGGGGCATACGGGATCCAGCAGCGGCGGTGCCACCCTCGGGCACATCCGCATCCTTCGGTATCGGCAAGGCGCGCCCGCCCGTGAAGCGTTGACCGTGCCGGTCGTGCCGACCGGCGCGGATCGACCGGTCAGCCGGCCTTGCGGTGCTGGACCGTCGGGGTCGGGGCGGCGGAAGTGGCTGATCCGCCGCGACCGAACCGCGTGCACTCCAGGGCGTCGAGCACGCGGGCGGCGATCTCCACGGCCGCGGCGCCGGCCGCGGCGGTGACGAGCGGTGCCCGGCGCTCGCGGATGGCGGCGAGGAAGTCGTCGTGCTCGCAGGCGATGGCGTTGGCGTCGGCGACGGTGACCGTCTCGAGCGGCAGGATGTCGGTGAAGAACCGATCCTTCATGGCCCCGCGGTCGCCCGGTGGAACGGCCGCCGCCGAGAACGAACCCGACCGCACGCCGGCGGAGGCCGACACCGTCTCGACCGTCTTCGCCGTGAGGTCGCAGTGCACGAGCGCCGCGTCGGACCAGATCGACACGGTCCGCCGGGCCGCGGGGCTGATCCGCGACGCCGTCAGGTCGGCCACGAGGCCCGACGAGAAGACCAGCCGCGCCCGCGCGGCATCCTCGAATCCTCCAGTGGCCGCGATGCCCCTGGCCTCGACCCGCTCGAGCCGCCCGGGATCGAGCGAGAGCACGAGATCGATGTCGTGGATCATGAGGTCGTGGACCACGCCCACGTCGAGCGACCGAAACGTGAACGGGGCGGTACGGACCGCCTCCACGACCGTGGCATCGGCCACGCGTGCGGCGGCCGCCTGCCAGGCGGGATTGAACCGCTCGACATGACCGACGGCGACCGTGCGGCCGTGCCGCCGGCCGGCGATCACGATCGCGCGGGCGTCCTCGACGCCGGCTGCGATCGGCTTCTCGACGAGCAGGTCGATGCCAGCCTCCAGCAGCGGCAGGGAAACCCCCGTGTGCAGGCCGGTCGGCGCCGCCACGACGGCGGCATCGACGATCCCGACGAGGTCGCGGGGCTCCGCGACGGCACGGCAGCCGTGGGCCGTCGCCACGCGGTCGCGGGACTCGGCCAGCGGATCGACCACCGCCACGAGCTCCGCGTCGGGCCGCATGGCCAGCAGCCTGGCATGAATCGCCCCGAGATGACCGCAGCCGACGACCGCCATTCGCATCCGCTTCATGCCGCCTTCCTCCGTTCGCGGGCACGGCCATGCCGCCCCTGCTGCTGATGTTCCAGAAACTCGAGCAGTTCCTCGACCTGTGGCACGAGCATCGCCTGGGTCCGCAGGATTTCGCGGGCCGGCTCCACGCCGACCTTCGCGCGGTAGAGAAGCCGGTAGGCCTCCGAGACGGCCTCGATGGCGGCCTGGGAGAATCCGCTCCGCCGCAGGGCGACCACGTTGATGCACCGCGGCCGTGCGGGAGAGCCCTCGCAGAGCATGAACGGCGGCACGTCGTGGAGCACGCGGGACAGGCCCGCCACGAACGCCCAGCCCCCGATCGTGGCCCAGTGGTGCACCGCCACCATGCCCGAGAGCGAGGCCCGGGAGTGCACCCTGACGTGGCCGCCGAGCAGGGTGCCGTTGGCGATGATCACGTGGTCGCCGATCCGGCAGTCGTGGGCCACGTGGCAGGCGGCCATCAGGAAATTGTGGCTGCCGACCGAGGTGACCCCGTCCTCCTTCTCGCTGGCACGATTGATCGTCACGCCCTCGCGGATCAGGTTGTCGTCGCCGATCTCGACCCGCGTGTCGGTGCCCCGGTAGCTGACATCCTGCGGCTCGCCGCCGATCACGCAGTTGGGGAGAATCCGGTTCCGCTCGCCGATCGACACGCTGCCCGAGATGGTGACGTGATTGGCGAGCACCGTGCCGCGGCCGATCACCGCGCCCGCCGAGACGACGCAGTACGGCCCGACCCGCACGTCGTCGGCGATCCGGGCGCCCTCCTCGACCACCGCCGTGGCGTGAATCTCCGGCGGCCGGCCCACGGAGGCCACCACCGGCAGCAGCTCGTTGTCAAGGGGTTCGCGGGCGTCCATGCGGGTCAGGCCGAGGCCCGCCTCCCGAACGACGACGCCAGCACCGAGGCCATGGCGCCGTTGAGCCGGTGGCCGCTGCGGCACGCCCGCACGTGGGCGTGGATCGGCCTGCCGACGAGCGCGAGGTCGCCCACCAGGTCGAGCACCTTGTGCCGCACGCACTCGTCGGGCCAGCGAAGCGAGTTGCCCACCGGGCCGTCCGGTCCGAACACGACGAGGTCGCCGTAGCCGACGCCGACCGCGACGCCGGACGACTGCAGCCGCGCCGCTTCGTCGGTGGAGATGAAGGTGCGGGCCGACGCGAGTTCGGAACGATAGGATTCGGGCGTCACCCGCAGGGCGAGCGTCTGGCGGCCGATCGGCCCCGGGCCGTAGTCGAGCTCATACTCCACGGAGAGCCCCGCGAACCGCGGCGGCAAGACCTCGACCCACGACGCATCGTCGCCGACCCGGCGCGGCTCCCGGACGACGAGCGGCTCGACCGGGGCCCCGAGCGGTTCGATGCCCGCCGCGTCGATCGCCTCGACGAACGCCCGCGACGACCCATCGAGGCCCGGCATCTCCTCCGCGTCGACACGGACGAGGCAGCAGTCGACGCCGGTCGCGGCCAGGGCGCTGAGCACGTGCTCGACCATCTGCACCCGCACGCCCGCCGACGCCAGATTCGTCCGTGCGGTCGCCTCCTCGCGGTGGTCGACGCTCGCCGGAATCCGCACGGGCACCGCCACGTCGGTCCTCAGAAAGACGACACCCGCCCCCGCCGGCGCCGGCACGAACTCGACCGTCACGGGCCGGCCCGTCCAGTATCCGGTTCCGGCGACCGACACGGCTCGGCGGATGGTCTGCTGCGTGCGCATGGAACCTGCGAGTGGGGAACGGGCCCGGAGGGGCGAACGACACCCTCCGGGCCCGGACGTCGATGGCGGCCCGACTCGATCAGCGGAGCGGCTTGGGCTGGGACGGCGTGGCCCCCGCGACGGCGGCGCCGTTGAGCATCCGCGCGATGTCCGGGGTGATGTCGACCTGCGGATCGTAGTAGACGATCGGCTTGGTGATGCTGCCGAGGATCCGGTTGCGATCGGCGGCGTCGACCGGGTCGCCATCGAACCGGTGCACCACCGCGATCCCGTTGTCGCGGGCGAACTGGCTCACGGCCCGCTCGATCTCGGTGTAGACCTGCAGGTAGACCTTGGCCTCGCGATCCATGAAGTCCTTCTTCTGGAGCTGGGCAGTCACGCTGAAATCGCCCTGCGCCATGGCCACCTCGGCCTCGAGCTTCTTGTATTCCGGCGTGCCGACGTTGAAGCCCTTGAGCTGCTCCATCAGGCCGTTGATGCGGTCCCGCTCGGCCTTGAGGGCGTTCTCGGCCTGCATCACCTCGTCCTTCATCTTGTCCATCGCCTGCTTGAAGCGCGTGTGATTCTTGAAGATGTAGCCCACGTCGATCACGGCGACGTGGGTGGCCGGCGAGGCGGCCCGGGCTGCGGGCGCGGCGGCCGGAGCCGGAGCGGGAACCTGGGCGTGGGCGGCCTGCCCGAATGCCGCGGCCACCGCGAGTGCGAAGACTGCCAGATGCCTGTTCACGAATGCTCTCCTTGCTTGCGGAACGTGGGCCGGACCTGTGGTGGCCGGCCCGCCGAGGCGGCCATCCGTGGCCGCCGGGAATGCCGACGCGGGCGGGATGATGGCGACACACCCCCGCCAACTCAAGGGCAACTTCGCCGCGGAAAAAAAGCCGTTCTTGCGACGACGGCCGTGGCGTGACGCCACGAGGGCCCGAACTCAGCGAGGGGCTGCCAGACGGGGCAGCGTCACTTTGGCGGGCCGAGCGTGACGTCGAGCGACACCTCGGCGCCGTCGCGTACCACCACGACGGGCACCGTCTCGCCTCCCTTGTGCTTGCGGAGGGCGCTGTCGAAGTCCTCGAGGTTCGCGATGGCGCTCGTGCCCACGCGGACGATGCGGTCCCCACCCTTCAGCCCGCCCTTGGCCGCGGGCGAATCCTTCGACACCCCGGAGATCGAGTAGCCGTTCCCAGGATTCCCGAAGTCGGGGATGCTGCCAAAGTAGGGGCGGTCGCCGCCGCGGGCGAAGGCGGGCGCCGCCACCTCGACGTAGGCCGGCCGGTCGGGACGACTGGCGAGGTCCCGGACGACGTCCGTCACGAGGTCGGCGAGCTTCTCCATGCCGGCGACGTTGATCTTCTCGGCGGTGTCGCTCGGGCGGTGGTAGTCGCCGTGCGAGCCGGTGAACACGTGGAGCACCGGCACCTTCTTCGCGTAGAAGCTCGCATGATCGCTCGGCCCGAAGCCGCCGGGCTCCTTGGCGGCCGAGAGCCCGTGGGCGGACACCAGCCGGTCCACCAGCTCCTCGAGGCCGGTCCCCGTGCCCGTGCCGTGGACGATCACCTTGTCGTCCACGAGGCGGCCCACCATGTCGAGGTTCACCATCGCCACGGTGTCGGAGAGCGGGAGCACCGCGTTCGCCGCGTAGTGGCCGCTGCCGAGCAGGCCCCGCTCCTCGCCGGAGAAGGCGATGAACAGCACGCCCCGGGGATGGGGGCCCTCCGCCGCGAGCCTCCGCGCCACCTCCACGAGCATCGCCGTGCCGCTGGCATTGTCGTCGGCGCCGTGGTGGATCGCCCGTTCCCCGGGGGCCGTGGAGTTCTCGCCGCCGTAGCCGAGGTGGTCATAGTGCGCGCCGAGGATCACGATCTCGCGGGCGTCGATGGCCGGCGAGTCGCCCGCGGCTGGGCGGCCCGCGCCCGGCAGAAAGGCGAGCACGTTGCGGGCCCGCGCCTCGCGACGGTCGATCGACACGCGGCCGCGGATCCGCCAGCCATCGAGCGCACGGCTGGCGGGCACCAGGCGGTCGTCGATGCCCTTCTGGATGTCGGCGAGCGCCGCGCCCGTCGCGGCCCGGACGATCTCGTCGATCGCCGACCGGCGGACGTGGAGCACCGGCATGGTCCGGGCCTTCGAGCCCTCGCCCGCCCGCGTGAAGGCCATCAGCGCGTCGCCGTCGGAGTCGGCGTCGTTGCAAAACACCACCGCACCGGCCTCGTGCTCCGACGCATTGGCGACCTTGCGGGCGAGCGCCGCGTGCTGCGACGCCTGATTGCCTTCGAAGACGCTGTGGGGATCGTCCTTCTGCGGCTCCTGTCGGAGCACGACGAGGGCCGCCCCCTTCGCCGCCGCGCCGAGCGGCGCGTAGTCGTCGTAGTTCTCCGGCGGCGCGGTGATTCCGTAGCCGGCGAACGCCAGGGGCAGGTCGAACTCACCGCCCCCGCCGGCGGCGAGCGGCGTGAAGTCGCGGCCGAGTTCGAGGGCCACTACCTGCGGTTCGCCGGTGGCGGTGGCCGGGCCGACCAGCTCGGCGACGTTGCCGGCTTCCGGGCCGAGGGTTGCCTCGAGCGTCATCTCGAACGGCTGGAACGGGCCGTCGCCGGCGACCCTCGTCTGGAGCCCGGGAACGGCGGCGAACTCGGCCGCGACCCAGTCGGCCGCCGCGTCGATGCCCGCGGTGCCCGGGCCCCGCCCCTCGCGTTCGGGGGCGGCGAGCCAGGCGACAGCCGCGGCGAGTCGCTCGGCCGGAGAACCCTCGTGAGACACCCGCCCGGCCGGCTCGCCGCGCGCGGCGGCGCCCCACAGCATGACCGCGACCACGGCGAACCGTGCCGGCCAACGATCCCTCGCCCCGGACGCCATGCTTGCTGTCCCCTCGCGGTGTGTGACAAGGCCTCGGCCGCAGGCCGGCCGCCGAGATCATTCTACGCCCCGCCGCCGGACCGCCGACCTCGCTTCCCGGCGCGGTGCGGGCGTGCGACAATCCGACCGGGTTTCCATCGCTCGCGAGCCATCCACACCGTGCCGTCGCTCTTCGTCATCCAGGGCCGCAACCGCGGCGCCCGGTTCGACCTGCCCCCCAACGCGGCCGCCGTCAGCATCGGCCGCGAGGCGGGCAACATGATCCAGCTCGACGACCACGAGATCTCGCGGCGGCACGCGGAGATCCGCCGGGTCGGCGACGCCCTCGTGGTGGGCGACCTGAAGAGCTCCAACGGCACGTGGGTGAACGACGTGCGGGTGGATCGGGCGGAGCTCGGCAGCGGCGACCGCGTGCGGGTCGGCCGCACGGTGTTCGTGTTCGCCCGCGACGGCGACGACCCGGCCGCCTTCGCCGCGGTCGACATTCTCCCCACCACGAGCACGGGAGACGGCTCGCGGATCGTTCGCACGATGCGGGAGGACGACTCGATCGTGCTCGCCGCCCCGGAGGAATCCCAGAACCGCTGGCTCGCCAAGGCCCGCAGCAATCTCCAGGTCATGTACCGCACGGCGCTCGCCGTGAGCCATACGCTCGACATCGACGAGCTCCTCGACCGCGTGCTGCAGCTGGTCTTCGAGTGGGTCGAGGCCGATCGCGGCTGCATCATGCTCCTCGACCCCGAGACCCGCGAGCCCCGGATCAAGGCACGCCGCGACCGCCGGGCCGGCGAGCCGGCCACGATGCAGATCAGCCGCACGATCCTCGACTACGTCCTCGACCGTCACGAGGGCGTGCTCACGAGCGACGCCCAGGACGACGACCGCTTCGCGTCGGGCAACAGCGTGGTCAGGACGGGCGTCCGTGAGGCGATCTGCGTGCCCATGCGGGGCCGCTACGACACGGTCGGCGTGATCTACGTCGACACCACGGTGCCGCTGATCCAGGCCGCCGACGAGGGGCAACGGCGGTTCAGCGACGACCACCTCAAGCTGATGATCGCGATCGGCCACCAGGCAGCCCTGGCGATCGAGGACACCACCTACTACTCGGCGATGGTCCAGTCGGAGCGGCTGGCCGCGACGGGCCAGGCGATCGCCACGCTCTCGCACCACATCAAGAACATCCTCCAGGGCATCCGTGGCGGCAGCTACCTCGTGGAGATGGGACTCGACAACGACGACCTCGGTGTGCTCCGCAAGGGCTGGGACATCGTCCGCCGCAACCAGGACAAGATCTCGTCGCTGGTGATGGACATGCTCTCCTTCAGCAAGGAGCGGGAGCCGGACCCGGCCCCCTGCGACCTGGCGGCGGTGATCGACGACATCGTGGAGACGGTGCAGCAGCGGGCGGACGAACTGGGGGCGACCGTGCACTGGCGGCCGCAGGCCGGCATGCCGCCCCTGCTCTTCGACGCCGCCGGCATCTCGCGGGCCATCCTCAACGTGGTCACCAATGCGCTCGACGCGGTGGAGGGACGCCCGCACTCGGTCGTCACGATCACGGCCGGGATCGATGATGATTCGCAGGTGGCGCGGGTCACGGTCGCCGACAATGGCGCCGGCATGACGCCCGAGACGCTCGCCGCCATCTTCAATCTCTTCGTGTCGACGAAGGGCTCCAAGGGCACCGGGCTCGGCCTGACGGTGAGCCGGAAGATCCTTCGCGAGCATGGCGGCGACATCCACGCCTCCAGCCGGCTCGGCGAAGGGAGCACGTTCGTGCTCGAGTTCCCGCTCCGGGTGGCCGATGCGTCGAGTTCGCCGGTGGACCTCGACGGGCCGGGAACTCCCCCGCCGGGGCACGCCCCATGACGACCGCCGCCGGACGCGGGGCCACGGCCCCGATCTCGGCCGTCGTGATCACCCGCGACGCCGCGGCACGCCTCGCCGATGTCCTCGCGGCGGTCGCGTTCTGCGCCGAGCGACTCGTGCTCGACTCCGGCTCCACCGACGACACCGTCGCGGTCGCGCGGGCGGCGGGCGCCCGCGTGGAACATCAGCCGTTCCTCGGCTACGGCCCCCAGAAGCGACGGGCCGTCGAACTCGCGGCCCACGACTGGATCCTCTCGATCGACGCCGACGAGGTTCTCGACGCCGAGGCCCGGGCCGCCGTGCAGGCTGCCGACCTCTCCGATCCGGGAGCCTGCTATGCCTTCCGTCGCCGCACCTTCGTGGGCGGCCGCGAGGTCCGCCACGGCGCCTGGAGCGACGACCGCGTGCTCCGGCTGTTCCACCGGCGGACGGCGTCGTTCAAGCCGCTGTCGGTTCACGAGGAGGTGGAGTCGGCCCGGCCCCCGACGCTCCTCCCCGGGTCGCTCCTGCACTACAGCTACGCATCGTGCGCCGACGTGCTTGCCAGGTCGCTCCGCTACGCCCCCCTGAAGGCGGCGATCATGCGGGGCAAGCGGCAGAAGACGGGCGTCGCGACGATGCCGATCCGCGGCCTCACCGCCTTCCTCAAGAGCTATGTCCTCCGCGGCGGCTGGCGGGACGGTGCGGCGGGGTTCGTGGTCGCCCTGGCCCGCGTGATCGACTCCACGCTGCCCCGGGCGATGCTCCTCGAGAACGAGGCCCTGCCCGATGAAAGGCCGTCGGACGCGGCCGTTCAGCCCGCCGATCGGAGCGCCGCGAGCATCGCCTCGAGGTCCGCGGGCAGCGGCGCCGAGAGCGTCAGCCGCTCACCCGAGGCCGGGTGATCGATCTCCAGGCTGGCCGCGTGCAGGGCCTGCCGCGTGAGGATCGGCGGGCCGGCAGGCAGGCGGAGGAACGCGGGCTCGATCACGGTGCGGCCGCTGTAGAGGCCGTCGCCGAGCACCGGACAGCCGATCGCGGCGAGGTGCACGCGGATCTGATGCGTGCGGCCCGTCTTCGGCGTCACGCGCACGAGGGCCCCGGCCCGATACCGCTCCAGCACCTCGTAGCGGGTCACGGCCTCGCGGCTCGTGGAATGGTCGCGGCGGACCGCCATCTTCTCCCGCTGGTAGGGATGGATGCCGATCGGCAGGTCGATCTCGTCGCGGTCGAGCCGCGGCGCCCCCTGCGTGATCGCCAGGTACGTCTTGGCGGTGGTTCGCTGCTCGAACTGTTTCGCGAGCGCGTGGTGCGCCTCCTCGGTCCGCGCCACCACGATCACGCCGCTCGTGTCGCGGTCGAGGCGGTGCACGATTCCGGGCCGCGCCGCCCCGCCGGCCGTCGACAGCCCGCCCCCCTCGCGCTCGAGATGCCACTTGAGCGCGCCGGCGAGCGTGCCTTTCCAGTTGCCCTTCGCCGGATGCACCACCATCCCCGCCGGTTTGTCGACCGCGGCCATCCACTCGTCGACGTGCAGAAAGACGAGCGGGATCTCCTCGGCGACGGGACCCTCGCGGGGCGGCGCCGGGACGGTGAACCGCACGACCGCGCCGGTGCGAAGTTTGAGCGAGGACCGCGCCGTCACGCCATCGACGCGGACGGCCCCGGCGTCGATCGCGCGGGCCAGGAAGGACCGGCTGCGATCGGGGAACGCCCGGTGCAGAAACACGTCGAGCCGCTCCCCGGCGGCATCCGCATCGACCACGAAGCCCACCTCCGAGCCCGGCACGGGATCTGGCGCGGGATCCGGCACGGGACCCGGAGGGACGGCCTCAGCCTCCGGCACCTGGCAGGAGCCGCTCGGCGGCACCTCCGGCAGGCGTGGCGGGATCGGGGGTGGGTTCGGGTTTGACATCGTGGGCGTCGAACCAATCGTACCAACCGGCCACCACGGGCCGGGCGATCGCCTTCGCCCGCTCCTCGGCCACGCTCCGCAGCGGGCCGTCGGCGTGCTCCGCGGCGAGGGTCTCGTAGCCCTGCCGGGCGAGGTCGAGTTGCCCGAGCGCCTCGCGGGCCTTCGCGAGCCCGAAGGCAGCCCGTTCCCCGGCCAGGTCGGCCGGACGCTGGGCGAGCACGCCGGCATACAGGTCGGCGGCCACCTGACACTGCTCGCGGCCGCGCTGCTTGTCGACGAACGCCATCCTGCATCCCTCCGCGAGGGCGCCGTCGGCGAGCAGGATCTGCGACCACGTGGCGGCGGGGGTGTTCGGATAGCGGCCCGACACGTCCCGGAGCTTCGCCACATCGCCGGCCGACAGCGCGGAGAGGCATGCATCCCACGAATCCGCCTTCTCAGAAGCCTGCTGCGACGAAAAGATCGTCCAGCCGGCGAACCCGACCAGCACCGCGCCGACGGCGGCGGCGATCGTGGCGAGGTGGGGGCGGATCCGATCGACGATCGACATCGTCGCCTGTGCGAGGTCGTTTCCCTCGATCTCGGCGCGGTCGGCGGGCTGCATCTCGGGAGTCTCCGGGGGCGGGCCCAGCGGGCAGGGGCGTCGCGGGCAGGTGGAAAAATAGAGACCCGCTCGCTCCTGGCGTCAAGATGATCGCCGGGTGGCCGCGGCACCGCGGGCGATCGTGCATCTGCTAGATTCGCCACATGCCTGCTCCGCCTTCCTCCATCTCACCGTCGGCCGAAGCACCGCCGGCCGGCTCCACGGCTCCCGCCAGTCGCCCGGCGGCCCGCGCCCCGGCATCGCCACCGCGCGGCTCAGGCCTGAACCCCGCCCAGCAGGAGGCGGTGCATGCGGCCCCCGGGCCGCTCCTGGTGCTCGCCGGGGCCGGCACCGGGAAGACCCGCGTGGTGATCGCGAGGATCGGGCACCTCGTGTGGCGGGGGGCGAAGCCGTCACGGATCCTCGCCGTGACGTTCACCAACAAGGCCGCCCGCGAGATGCTCGCCCGCGCCCAGAAGGGGCTCAAGAAGGGCTCGGAGGAGAAGCCCGAGATCTCGACGATCCACTCGCTCTGCGTGCGGATCCTCCGCCGGCATGCGGCGCGGCTCGGCTACCCCGACCGGTTCGCGATCATCGATCGCGGCGAGCAGGAGGCGGCGGCACGGACGGTGCTCAAGGAGCTCAAGATCGCCGACACGGTGCTCCGCCCGGCCGACCTCCTCGACCGCGTCGGTCGCTGGAAGAGCCGGGCAGTGCGGGCCGACGCGGCGATGGACGCCGTGCCGGCCGACGCCGACGACACCTGGACGCTCGCCGCCGCCGGCTACCGCCGCTACCAGAACGGCCTCAAGGCCGCGGGGGCCGTCGACTTCGACGACCTCCTGCTCCTGGTGGATGAGCTCTTCACGCACCATGAAGACGTCCGCCGCGCCGAGGCCGGTCGCTTCGACCACGTGCTCATCGACGAATACCAGGACACGAGCGGCATCCAGGAGCGGATCCTCTCGGCGCTCGCCCGCGACCACAAGAGCATCTGCGTGGTGGGCGACGACGACCAGTCGATCTACGCCTGGCGGGGCGCGGAGATCTCGCACATCCTCGAGTTCGCGAAGCGGTGGCCCGGCGCGAAGATCGTGCGGCTGGAGGAGAACTACCGCTCCACTCCCGAGATCATCCGCGCCGCCAACATGCTCATCGAGCGGAACGCACGGCGGCACGGCAAGACGCTCGTCTCGCATGCGCCGTCGGGCGTGCCCCCCGCGATCATCCAGGCGCAGGACGAGGTCGACGAGTCGCGGCGGGTGGTGGCCGACGTGGAGAGCCTGCTCCGCGAGCGAATGGTCGTGCCCTCAGAGGCGGTAATCCTCGTCCGCACCGGCGAGCAGACCCGGGCCTTCGAGCAGGAGCTGCGGCGGCGGCAGATCCCCTACGAGCTCGTCGGCAGCCGCTCGTTCTTCGACCGCCGCGAGGTCAAGGACGTGATGTCGTTCCTGCGGGTGCTCGTCGACCCCGACGACGACCTCGCGCTCTCCCGGATCGCGAACGTGCCGCCCCGCGGACTCGCGGGCTCCACCGTGCAGCAGGCGCGGGCCGAGGCGGCCACCGCGGGCCACAGCCTCTGGCGGGAACTTCTCGCCCGCCGCGACTCGGCGCGGCTCTCGCCGGCGGCCCGGTCGGGGGTCGACGCGGTGGCCCGGCTCGTCGCTCTCCGCGACTCCGCTCCACCGCCCGTGCCCGGGCAACCGCGGGCGGCGGCGGTGCTTCGCTCGCTCCTCGACACGGCCGGCTACCGGGCCTTCCTCGACAAGGAATACCAGGACGATCCCGCGGAGGCCGAGACCCGCTGGGCCTGCGTGGAGGAGGTGGCCACCGCGCTCGACGAGCACGAGCGGGCCCGCCCCGGACAGCGGGACCTCGCCGCGGTAATCCGCGGCTTCCTCGACGACTTCGTGCTCCAGGTGGAGGAGCAGGAGGACCGCTTCACCGACGACAAGCCCAAGAAGGACGTGCTGCGGCTGATGACGCTCCACGCGGCCAAGGGGCTGGAGTTCGACTGCGTGTGGATGGTGGGCCTGGAGGAGACCATCCTGCCGCACCATCGCTCGCTGGCCGACGGCCTGCAGGCGATCGACGAGGAGCGTCGGCTCTGCTACGTGGGTGTGACCCGCGCGAAGCGTCGGCTGATGCTCTCGATGTGCCTGACGCGGACGAAGTGGGGCAAGACCAAGCCCTGCCGCCCGAGCCGCTTCCTCTATGAGCTCACGGGCCAGGCGGAGAAGTTCAGCGAGAATCCGCCCGAGAAACAGGACAAGGCCGAACCGACTGGGCCACGTGTCCGCAAGCGCCGGCGGTAGGGGCGCCTCGCAGGCCTTGAGACTCCCCTGAAACGGTCACGAACGCAGTGAGGGGCTGCCCCGATCCGAAGATCGACCATGCACCGCATCACCCGCCGAGCACCTGCGGCAACATCTTCACGAGAGGCCACAGCCCGCTGCCGCCGCGGCCGATGGACGCGTAGACGTCCACCACGCCCCGCGCGAGCGCGGCGCCATGCCGATGCCAGGGCAGCCACGGCGGCGACGGCCGCACGAGCAAGGGCGCCCTCAGGATGCTGTTGTGCACCAGCGGCAGGAGGAGCGGGTCGTGCACGAAGCCGATGCCGCTGCGGGGCTCGGCGAGCGTGCCGCCGGGAAACCCGCCCCACGGAATGCTGCCGAACGCGTAGCCGAGGGCCGACCAGGTGTTGACGGCGACGGTGCCGTATTCGAGATGCTCGACGAGCAACTCGACACGCTGCCGGTCATGGTGCGACAAGGTTTCGGGGATCGTCACGCTGGCGGCGAGGCTGCCGGGCAGTCGCCTCGTGAACCCCGTGGCCCGCGTGCAGAAGGCCTCGATGTCGGCGGCTCCCAGCGGCACCTCGACCGCCACCGGGGCGAACCACTCCCGCTCCAGCCAGCGGGGTTCACGCTCGGGATCCACTCCATCGCGAAACACACACGGAAGCGTGCCGTCGGCCGGCGGCCGCGTCTGCGTCACCTGCTCCCAGGCCGCAGCCGCGCCGGGATACCAGGCCCGCCGGTGCGGAGCCGCCGCCAGCCGCCGCGCCACCTGCCCGAGAAACGCCTCCCGCTGGTCCCACGAGCGGCAGGTGACGACGCACTTCGTGGCGATGCAGTTGAACGACGTGTTGTTGAGGATCGAGGCGGCCACGACGTCGGCCTGGTAGGCGAGCTGGGCGTCGGTGTAGCGGCCGGGCACCACGATCCAGGGCGTGACCCCGCCGAGTTCGCACGTGATCGGCTTCGCGAGCAAGGGCGTGGCCCCGGCCACCGGGCCGCCCGGCCCCCAGACGATCGCGTCGAAGGCCCCCTGCCCGCCGGTCAGGTGGACGTGCGTGACGAGCGGCGACTCGATCACGGCCGCGGCGGCGGCTGAACCACCCGCCGAGATCGCGAGCACGCCCGCCTCCACCAGCGGGGCGAGCGCGGCCTGAAACATGGGCACGAGCGGATCGTGCAGCGGATGGAGCTTCAGGAACACGGCCCGGCCATGCTCGAAGACCTGCGACACGACGTCGGTGATCGCGAGCCCCGTGACGTTGCCGGCCCCGAGCACCGCGGCCACACCTCCGCCTCGCGGCCGCTCATGGCACTCCTGCCGCCAGGATCGGGCGAACGCCTCGAGATCCCCCTGATTGGCACAGCGGACGGTGCCCCGATGGCCGGCGAACATGGCCCGGTCGGCGAGCCACGGCTCCGGCACGACATCGATCCCCACGAACGCCGCATCACCGCCACCGCGGTGCAGCAGCCGCGGAGGGGCGGCCGGCCTGGGCATGCCACCAGCCGCGATCTCGCGGAGGCTGCGGGCCGTCACGAGCAGCAGCCGGATCGCGGCGATCGGCCCGGTCGCGGTCTCTTCGGCCACGATGGCGGGAGTGCCGGCTTCCCCGGACGTCTTGATCGCGACGGCGGCCGCGATCCAGGAGTCGGCGGCGGCGGCGATGGTCAGCGCCGTCCGTCGCGCGAGTTCCGACCGCGTGGCGGCGTCGAGGCGGGCCAACCCGGCGGCCCCCGCCTGGAGGCTCGCGAGGGCGTCCGCATGGGATCCGGTCATCCGCGGCTCACTTTCCGATGCAGTGACGCGAGAATATCCGATCGAGGAGATCGGTGCCGATCGCGGCGCCGGTCGCCTCGGCGAGGGCCTCGGCCGCCGCCCGCAGCCTGCCCGCCACGATCGCCTCGTCGCCGGGCCCCTCCGGTGCCCCTGCGACCCCCCGGCGCGCCTCCGCGATCGCGGCCGCCGCGGCGCCGGCGGCAACCCGCATCCGCAGGGTGGCCGCGGCCGTCGGCGGCAGCGCCGCCACGACCGCATCGATGGCCGCCCTGAGCTCCGCGACCCCGGCGCCGGTCACGGCGCTGGTGGCAATCGCGGTGGCAACGTCGGCTCCCCGCGTGGCACGGTCGATCCTCGTGATCACGGCGAGCGACGCACCGGTGGCGGGGACGAGCGGGGGCGGCCGCGAGTCGTCGGCATCGCGGCACGAGACCACGACGTCGGCCCGCGTGATTTCGGTCAGGGCTCTGGCCCGCGCCTCCGCCACGATCCCGTCGCCGGCATCCTCGGAAGCCCCGTCGATTCCTGCGAGATCGATGAGCAGCCAGTCGCGGCCGAGCCCGCCGGTCACGCGGGCCTCGACCCAGTCGCGGGTGGTGCCGTGCTCGTCGGCCACGAGCACGGCGTCGCGGCCGACGACCGCGTTGAAGAGGCTGCTCTTGCCGATGTTGGAGCGGCCGACGAGCACGACCCGCGGCAGGTCGACCGCCACGGCGTCGCGGCCGGCGAGCGTGGACACGACCCGCTCGATCGCCAGTCGGCAGCGATCGAGCCGCGCCGCGATCACCGTCCACTCCGGCCCCACCGGCACTGCGTCGGGAGTCGTCTCGTCGGCGAAGTCGATCGAGGCCTCGATGTCGGCCAGGAGATCGAGCACCTCCCCGCGAATGGACTCGAGCGATCGTCCCGCCCCGCCGCCGAACCGGTCGAGGGCGGCGGAGAGCTCCGCGGGCGTCCGCGCGTCGACCACCCCGAGCACCGCTTCGGCCTGCACGAGATCGAGCCGGCCGGCGAGGAACGCGCGGAGCGTAAACTCACCGCCGCGGGCGAGACGGGCCCCGTGGCGGCAGGACTCTGCGACCACGGCAGCGACGAGCGGCACCGACGACGGGAGCTGCACTTCCGCGAGCGGGCCACCGATCGGGCCGCTCGGGCCGGGCCAGACGAGCACCTCGACGGGCAACGGCCCCCACTCGCCGCCGAGACCATCGGCCGCGAGCGTTCCCCTCACCACCGTCGGCCGCACGCCCGGCTGCGGCCATGCCTCGGCATCGACGAGCTTCGGCAGCAGGCCCGCGAGCGCCTCGCCCGCCAGCCGCACGATCGCCCGCGCGCCCGCGCCGGGCGCGGTGGCCGGCGCCACGATCAGTTCATCGGCCGACCACATGCCAACGCCCGGAGGAATCCCCTCGTCGCGCAGGTTTCCACCCTGCGCATCGACCAGCGCGTCACTTCCGCTTCCGCGACTGCCGCTTCTCGCGGGCCGCCGTCGCCGCACCGTTGGCGGTCGCCTTGCCGACGGGTGCGAACGCCGCATCGACCACGCGGGGCCCGCCGGCCGTGGCCGGCAGCGTCTTGGGCATCCAGAGCCGCTCCGCGATTCCCCAGAGGCTCGAGGCGATGAAGTAGAGGCAGAGGCCGCAGGGCACCTTGAAGAACATCAGTGCCATGAACCACATCATGTAGTTCATCACCTGCTGCTGCGTCTTCTGCTGCTCGTCCATCGCCGGCGGCATGAAGAGCTTCTGCTGCCAGAGGAACAGGCCGATCGTGACAAGCGGGAAGAGGTTGAGGTAGGGCCCGAGCCAGCCCTCCGGGGCGGTGAGAAATCCGGGCAGGTAGCTCGACCAGTTCCAGAGCATGTCCGGGGCGGCGAGATTCGAGCACCAGCGGATCGCCGAACTGAACAGCGGCGCCTGCCGGAGCTCGATGTCGGTGGCGAGCGAACGGTAGAGCCCCATGAAGATGGGGACCTGGATGAAGACCAGCAGGCATCCGCCCATCGGGTTGTAGTTGTGCTTCCGCCAGAGTTCCTGCGTGGCCTGGGTCTTCTTGGCCTGGTCGTCCTTGTACTTCTCGTTGATCGCCTTCATCTCGGGCTGCAGCTCCTGCATCTTCTGCGAGGAGAGGGCCTGCTTGCGGCTCACCGGAAACATCGCCCCGCGGACGAGCACCGTCAGCAGCAGGATCGCGATCCCGTAGTTGCCGATCACCGCATGCAGCGCGTGGAGGATGGCGATCATCGGGCGGGCCACCCAGCCGAACCAGCCGTAGTAGACGAGATCGTCCATGCCGGAGTCGGGCACGCCGTACTGCTTGAGCAGGTCGGGCCGCTTCGGGCCGGCGAAGATCCGGTAGTGGTGCGTGGCCGCGCCGCCGGCAGGGATGACGAGATCCTGCGAGACGAGGCGGCTCGTCACGTTCGCGAGCTTCTTCCGCGCCCCGGAGGGAACATCGCCCACCACGATCGGCCGCACCTCCGCGAGGGCGGGCTTCGCCGCGCCGGCCTGGTCGGGGATCACGGCCGCCGCGAAGTAGAGGGCGTCGACGCCGGTGAACGACAGCGGCGTGCCCTCGCCGATCCGCGACGAGGGATGGTCGAGCTTTCCATCGGCGATCTTGAGACCGCTGGTGATCGTTCCCTGCTTGCCTACGAACCGCATCGCCACGTCGCGGACCGCGAGCGATCCCCAGTCGCGGGCCACCCGCTGCGTGTACCACCAGCCTTCGGTCGGCAGGCCCGTGGGGCCGTCGAGCGCGTAGGCCGCGACGGCGTCCTTGCCCCCGGCGCGGAGTTCGACGACCAGTTCGAGGCCGTAGCCGGCGTCGCCTTCCGCGTCGGCTCCGGAAGCGAGGCGATACTCCTTGACCACCGTGAGCCCGCCGGGAAGGGTCCGCGTGAACCGCACCCGCGTCGGGTCGCCCGCGTCGGCGAGCTCCCAATCGACATCGGCGAGATCGAGGCCGGGGATCTCGGCGAGCGGCTCCGGGGGCCGCTTCCGCGCGTCGCACGACTCGAGCGAGAGACGGAACGAGAGCGGGTCGTGCGGGCTCGAGTCGGGGTCGGCGACGGGGGCCGTCTTGTATTCGGGCCTGACGACCTCCAGCGGCCTGCGGTCGAGCTTCACCTCGACCGCAGATGGAGTGCCGTCGCGCACGAGGTCGACCTTCACGGTTCGGCCGGGCTTCGTGCCCGCCAGCGACGTCCGCAGCGACTCGGTGTCGGGCGTCGCGGTCCCATTCACGCTCGCGATCACGTCACCCGCCTTCAGGCCCGCGCGGGCCGCGGGGGTGCCGGGACCGACCACCCCCACGCGGCATCCGCCCGTGGTCGCCGACACGGCCAGGTGGCCGAGGTAGCCGGAGCGGTCGTCCTGATCGTGAAACTTCTCGTCGGCAAGTTCGATCCGCTCCACCGCAGCCCCGCGGCTGGTGAGCGTGACGAGCATCCGGGCGGCCGAGGGATCGAGCGATCCGAGCGTGCGACGAACGCGGGGGGCAGCCTCCGAAGGCTCACGGGCCTGCAGGTCGCCGATCTCGTCGGCCTGATTCGCGGGCTCGACCGCCGCGGCGCTTGCGGGGTCGACGGGCACCTTCTCCGCCGACTCACCGGCCCCGACGGCCTCCTCGACCGCCGGCTTGGGCGGCTTCGGGAAGATCCAGGCCTGAAGTGCCTGGCTGGCCATGATGATCGCCAGCGAGATGACGAAAAAGTGGAGGTAGCGGCGGTCCAAGGGAGGTCTTTCCGAAGCGGGAGGGGGGCGGTGGGTGGGCGGGGCGTCAGCGGCCCTGGCCGAGGCGGTCGCCGAGGAAGTTGTCGAGGTCGGCGATCGCGTGAATCTTCTTCGACGTCGTTTCGAACGGATAGTCGATCCGCCGGAACCGCACGCGGCGGTCATCCTCGACCACCACGTAGCAGGCCCTGGGGTCGTTGTCGCGGGGCTGGCCCACCGATCCGACGTTCACCATCGCCTTCGTCCGGGGCAGGTCGATGGCCACCTCGGGCTCGCTCCGCGGCACACTGGGCGAGATGAACTCGGGCGACATGGTGAACACGCCGGGAATGTGGGTGTGCCCCTGGAAGCAGTACCGGCCGATCAGCTCGAAGATGTGCTCCATCTTCAGTGGGTTGTAGATGTCCTCCGGAAACACGTACTCATCGAGCGGCCGGCGGGCCGAGCCGTGCACGAAGAGGAAGTCGCCGTCGGTGCTGGTGCGGGGGAGTTCACCGAGGAAGTCGGTGAGCGGATCGGCCGCGTTCCGCGGCATGCGATCGTGCATCTCCAGCTGATGCCGCGTCCAGCGGATGGCCCGCTCCGCACCGGAGTTGAAGCCGTCCGGGTCGAAAAGGGCCCCCTGGTCGTGGTTGCCCAGGATCACGAGGCTGCAACGGTCCCGCACGAGCTTCACGCATTCGCAGGGGTTCGGGCCGTAGCCCACCACGTCGCCGAGGCAGATCACGGTGTCGACCCCCTCCCGGTCGATGTCCTCGAGCACGGCCTGGAGGGCCTCGAGGTTGCCGTGGACGTCGCTGATGATGGCCCGCTTCACGTAAACTCCATCGGTCGCGGGCCGCGATCCGGCTGGCTTTCCGCGGAAATTGAGGTTACGGCCCCCCTCCGGCACGGTCAAGGACGAGGCCCCGGCCCCGCAGAGGCGAATCATGCGCATCCTCGCGATCGACACGAGCGTCGGGACCGGGTCCGTGGCGGCCGTGGACGACCACGGATCGAGCGATCGCCCGCTGGGGCCCGCCGGCGGCCACGCCAGGGTGCTCACCGCCACTCTTGCCGAGGTCGTGGCGGATCGCGGCTGGGGCGACCTCGGCACGCTCGGCCCGGGCGACGTGATCGCGGTGGTCCGCGGCCCCGGGTCGTTCACGGGCTTGCGGGTCGGCATCACGACCGCGAAGTCGATCTCGTGGACGACGCGGGCGAGTCTCGTCGGGGTGTCGGGCTTCGAGGTGATCGCCTCGCGGGCGATGCGAATCGACGGCTGGCGCGACCAGCGGATGGTGATCGCCTACGACGCCGGCCGGGGCGAGGTCTACGTGGCGACGGCTTCGCCGCTGGACCACGGGTGGACGGTCGCCCCTCCCGCCCTGTTCCGTCGGGATGAGTGGCTCGCCTCCCTGCCGCGTGGCAGCCACGTCACGGGCCCCGCTGCCGATGCCCTCGAGACGCCACTGCTCGGCAGGGGCGATCTCATGGTGGCCCCGCCCGAAGCGAGGCACCCGCGGGCCCTCGAGGCCGCGGCGATCGCCCGACGGCGGGCCGAGTCTGGCGACTTCGACGACCCGCACGCCCTCGTTCCCGACTACCTTCGGCCCAGTTACGCCGAAGAAGGCAAGGGCTCCCCGGCCGGCTGAGGCGCGCGGTCGCGCGACCGGCGTCGCCGAAAACCCCATGCCGCTACCCCGGCTGGGGGCCGCCGGTACATTGATGCCCGCGGGCGGAGCCGTGGGAAAAAACGCGGTCCGGTCCCGATCCGTCCGTGCCCCGAAGCAGTCACACGAGCCATGCGGCCCATCACCAAACTCCTCGTCGCCAATCGCAGCGAAATCGCCATCCGCGTGTTCCGGTCGGCGCACGAACTCGGCATCCGCACCGTCGCGATCTACGCCCACGAAGACCGCTTCGCGCTCCACCGTTTCAAGGCCGACGAGGCCTATCTCGTGGGCAAGCCTGGTGAGCCGATCCGGTCGTATCTCGACATCGAGGGCATCGTCGCCCTGGCGAAGGCCCACGGCGTCGACGGGATCCACCCGGGCTACGGCTTCCTCTCCGAGAATCCGGAGTTTGCGGAGGCGTGCGGCCGCGCGGGCATCACGTTCGTCGGCCCGCGGGTCGAACTGCTGCAGATGCTCGGCGACAAGACGGCCGCCCGCGACCTCGCCAGCCGCGCCGGCGTGCCGATCCTCGCCGGCAGCCCGAAGCCGGTGGCGAGCCACGCCGACGCCCTGAAGATCGCCAAGGATCTCGGCTGGCCCGTGATCCTCAAGGCGGCGCACGGCGGCGGCGGCCGCGGCATGCGGGTGGTTCGCGGCGAAGACGAGCTCGCCGTCGCCCTCGAGAGCGCCCAGCGCGAGAGCAAGACGGCCTTCGGCTCCGCGGCGGTGTTCGTCGAGAAGTTCATCCAGCGGGCGCGGCACATCGAGGTGCAGCTGCTCGGCGACCTCCACGGCAACCTCGTCCACCTCTTCGAGCGCGACTGCTCCGTGCAGCGGCGGCACCAGAAGGTGGTGGAGCTCGCCCCCGCCCCGAACCTCGAGCCGAAGACCCGCGACGCGATCTGTGAGGCGGCGATCGCCATCGGCCGCACGGCCCGCTACGAGAACGCGGGCACGGTGGAGTTTCTCGTCGATGCCGACACCGGGAAGTTCTACTTCATCGAGGTGAACCCCCGGATCCAGGTGGAGCACACCGTCACCGAGGAGATCACCGGCATCGACATCGTGCGGCGGCAGCTGCTCGTGGCCCAGGGCCACAAGCTCTCCGACCCCGAGATCGGCCTCGGCGACCAGAAGGCGATCCGTTCGATGGGCGCGGCGATCCAGTGCCGCGTGACCACGGAGGATCCCGAGAACCGCTTCCTTCCCGACTACGGCCGGATGACGGCCTACCGCTCGGCCAGCGGCATGGGCATCCGCCTCGACGCCGGCACCGCCTTCTCGGGCGCCGTGGTCACGCCCTACTTCGACTCCCTGCTCGTGAAGGTGACGGCCCGCGGCCTGACCCACGGCGAGGCGGCCGGCCACATCGAGCGGTGCCTGCAGGAGTTCCGGATCCGCGGGGTGAAGACCAACATCCCGTTCCTGATCAATCTCGTCACGCACCCGGAGTTCCTTGCCGGCAACTGCACCACGCGGTTCATCGACGAGACGCCCGCGCTCTTCGACTTCCCGGTCCGCCGCGACCGGGCCACGAAGGTGCTCGAGTTCCTCGCCGACGTGATCGTCAACGGCAATCCGCTCGTGAAGGGCCGGCCTGCCGCGGCGCGCCGTCATCCGGCGCCGCTTCCCGAGTTCGATCGCTTCGCCCCGCCGCCGGCCGGCACCCGCACCAGGCTCAAGGAGCTCGGGCCCACGAAGTTCGCGGCCTGGGTTCGCGAGCAGAAGCGGCTCTTGATCACCGACACGACGATGCGCGACGCCCACCAGTCGCTCCTGGCCACGCGGATGCGGAGCCACGACATGCTCGCCGTGGCCGACGCCTATGCCCGCCTCGGCAGCGGCTTCTTCTCGCTCGAGATGTGGGGCGGAGCCACGTTCGACACCGCGATGCGGTTCCTCAAGGAGTGCCCCTGGGATCGGCTCCTGCAGCTCCGCGAGCGAATCCCCAACGTCCTCTTTCAGATGCTGCTCCGGGCCAGCAACGCCGTCGGCTACACCAACTACCCCGACAACGTCGTGCAGGCGTTCGTGAAGGAATCAGCCGCCTCCGGCATCGACGTGTTCCGCGTCTTCGACCCGCTCAACTGGGTGCCGAACATGCGGGTGGCGATCGACGCGGTCGTCGAGAGCGGCGCGATCTGCGAGGCGGCCGTCTGCTACACGGGCGACGTCCTCGATCCGAAGCGGACGAAGTATTCGCTCGACTACTACGTGAAGCTGGCGAAGGAGCTCGAGAAGGCCGGCGCCCACATGCTCGCCATCAAGGACATGGCGGGCCTCTGCAAGCCTTTTGCCGCGGGCAAGCTGGTGTCGGCCCTGCGCGACGAGATCGGCATCCCGATCCACTTCCACACCCACGACACGTCCGGGGCCCAGGTGGCCGCGGCCCTCGAGGCGGCCCGGAACGGCGCCAGCGTGGTCGACGCCGCCTTTGCATCGTTCGCGGGCCTCACGAGCCAGCCGAACCTCAACGCGCTCGTGGAGGCGGCCCGCAACACGCCGCTCGACACCGGCCTCGATCCCGATCCCCTGCGGCACCTCTCCCACTACTGGGCCGCGGTCCGCGAGCACTACACCGCCTTCGAGTGCGGGATGAAGGCTCCGGATGCCGACCTCTACCTCCACGAGATGCCCGGCGGCCAGTTCACGAACCTGCTCGAGCAGGCCAAGGCGCTCGGCCTCGGCGACCGCTGGGAGGAAGTGTGCCGTGCCTACGCCGACGTGAATGCCCTCGTGGGCGACATCGTGAAGGTCACGCCCACGAGCAAGTCGGTGGGCGACCTCGCGCTCCTGCTCGTGACCAACAACATGAAGGCGGCGGACCTCCTCTCCGACTCCCGCGAGCTTGCCTTCCCCGAGTCGGTGATCGACCTGCTCGCCGGCCGCATGGGCCAGCCGCCGGGTGGGTTCCCGGCGGACGTGGTCAAGCGGATCGTCCGCAAGGCCGATCTCGTCACGGGCCGGCCCGGCGAGTCGCTCGCGCCGGCCGACTTCACCGCCGCCGAGAAGAAGGTCGCTGAACTGGTGGGCCGGAAGGCCTCACCCCGCGAGGTGCTCTCGTGGCTGCTCTATCCCCGCGTGTTCGCCGACTACGCGGCGCACCGTGGCAAGCACGGCGACGTGAGCGTGCTGCCGACCCCGGCGTTCCTCGAGGGTCCGAAGCCGGGCGAGGAACTCTCGGTCGACATCGAGCCGGGCAAGACGCTGCTCATCCGCCTCCTCACGGTCGGGGAGCCGCACGCCGACGGCACGCGAACCGTGTTCTTCGAGCTGAACGGTCAGCCGCGGAGCGTGTCGGTGGCCGACAAGAGCCTCGAGGCCAAGGTGCAGAAGCGGCCGAAGGCCGTGATCGGCGACGCCCGCGAAGTGGGCTCCCCGATGCCGGGGTTGATCGTGACGGTGGCGGTGAAGCCGGGCGACGTGGTGACGAAGGGCCAGAAGCTCCTCTCGCTCGAGGCGATGAAGATGGAGACGACGGTCTACGCCGAGCGCGACGGCAGGCTGGCCGAGGTTTTGGTGACTCCCGGCACGCCCGTGGAGGCCGGCGAGCTGGTGGCACGTTACGCTGACGCGTAACGGCACGGCTGCCGGGCCGGCGGCCCACGACTCCATCCACAGCGGGCATGAAGCGGCCTGACGCACCACGAACGGAACCGAAGGCCGCCGGAGCACGTCCCGGGGGCGGTCCGTCCCCGTGGGTCGGCATGGGGGGCGGCCTGATCATCGGGCTGGCCGTGCTCTTGGCCTTCTGGCCGTCGCTGGGCGGCGGGTTTCTCTGGGACGACGACACCTGGATCGCGGCCGTGCCGACCACGCCGACGCACCGGCTGATCCACGACGACGGCGGCCTGCGAGACATCTGGCTCACGCACCAGACGCAGGATTATTGGCCGCTGTCCAACTCGGTGTTCTGGCTCGAGTGGCGGCTCTGGGGCATGAACCCCACGGGTTACCGGGCCGTCAACCTGGCGCTGCATGCGATCGGCTCGATCCTGGCCTGGCGCGTCGGGCGGCGCCTCGGCGTTGCCTGGGCATGGCTCGGGGCGATCCTGTTCGCCGTCCATCCGGTGACGGTCGCCTCCGTGGCGTGGATCGCGGAGCTGAAGAACTGCCTCTCGCTCGCGCTCCACGCCGCGGCCCTCCTGCTCTGGCTCCGGTTCGATGACACCGGCCGGCGGGGCTGGTACGCCGCGTCACTGGTGGCATTTGCCCTCGCGCTGACGGCGAAGACCTCGACGGTCGTGCTGCCGGTCCTGCTTCTGGCCTTCGCCTGGTGGCGGCGGGGACGGATCGACCGACGGGACGTCGCCCACGCCGCGCCCTTCTTCCTGCTCGCCGTCGCGATGGGCCTCGTGACGTTGTGGCGGCAGACGTCGGGACCCGGCGTTCCGGGCGACGACGCCGCCGACGGTCTGCTCTCGCGGATCGCGGCGAGCGGCTGGGCCGCGTGGTTCTATCTCTCGAAGGCGCTCGTGCCGGTGCGGCTGGCGATGCTCTATCCGCGGTGGACGGTCGATCCCGCCACGGTCACGGCCTGGCTGCCCCTGGCAGCCCTCGGCGCCGCGGCGCTCGGCATCCAACGGCTCGATCCACGCTGGCGACGGCCGCTCGCCATGGGCCTGGGGTGCTACCTCGTGTCGCTCGGCCCGGTGCTGGGCATCTTCCCGATGTGGTTCCGTCGCTACTCGCTGGTGTCGGATCATCTTCAATACCTGGCTCTTCCGGCGATCACGATGCTCGTGGCGGCCGGCCTGGGGAGGTCCGCCACGCTCGAGGGCTGGCGGCACGTCGCCACGGGAGTCGCGGCGGTGCTCGTGCTCGGCTGCACGGCGCTGACGTGGGAGCGGAGCAGCGTGTTCACGTCGACCGTCAACCTGATGCAGGACTCGCTGGCGAAGAGCCCCGACTCATGGACGGCCCACACGAACCTGGGAGCCGCCCTCGGCAGCCTCGGCCGCCCCCAGGAGGCGATCCCGCACTACGAGGCGGCCCTGCGGCTGAGGCCCACGTCGTTCCAGGCGCACAACAACCTGGCTGCGGTGCTGTTCCAACTCGGCCGCCCGCAGGAGGCGATCCCGCACTACCAGGAGGCGGTGCGGATCAACCCGGACGTCGCGGAGATCCACTCCAATCTGGGCGTCGCCCTCGCCCTGCTGGGCAAGATCCCCGAGGCGACCGGCCATTTCCAGGAGGTGGTGCGGCTGGCTCCGAGTTCGGCGGAGGCCCACAACAACCTCGGCTACATGCTCGCGATCCAGGGCCGGCTCGTCGAGGCCGTGCCCCACTACGAGGAGGCCTTGCGGCTGAACCCCGCCCACGAGAAGGCCCGCGACAACCTCGGTCGTGCCCGGGAGGACCTGCTGCGGCAAGAGCGCGGCGAACAGGCTCCTTGACCGGTCGCTCGACGGCCGGCGGTCCGACGCCGCCGTCAGCACCGCTCGAGCGACTCCCTGATCGCCTCGAGTTCCGCCGCCGCGTCGGCTCCCGCGTGGTCGAGTTTGCCGCAGCGGCGATACCAGTAGCGGGCGTTGCCAGCGTCGCCCTCGATCGCGTGCAGCACCGCGTGCAGCCAGTCGGCCGTGGCGTCGCCCTCGTGCCGCTGGGCGAGGTCGTGGGCCTCGTCCCACGAGCCGGCGATCGCGAGTTCCACTCCGCGGCGAAGGTCGTCGGCCTTCGTCACTTGAGGAGATCCTTGAACACCTTCCGGACCTTGTCCACCTTCGGCGCCGCGACGGCCTGGCAGTAGGGCTGAAACGGGTTGTTGGCGAAGTAGTCCTGGTGATAGTCCTCGGCCGGGTAGAAGGTGGTCGCCTTCGTGACCTCGGTGACGATCTTCCGCGGAAACACCTTCGCCTCGTCGAGCTTCGCGATCACCTCCTCGGCGATCCGCTTCTGCTCGTCGTCGTGATAGAAGACGCCGGAGCGATACTGCGTGCCCACGTCGGCTCCCTGGCGGTTGAGCGTGGTCGGGTCGTGCGTGGCGAAGAACACCTCGAGGAGCTTCTCGAACGGCACGACCGCGGGATCGTATTCGATCTCGATCGCCTCGGCATGGCCGGTCTGGCCGGTGCACACGTCCTTGTAGGTCGGGTTGGGCACCGCGCCGCCGATGTAGCCGCTCGTGACGGCCTTCACTCCCTTGAGTTCGGCGTAGACCGCCTCGGTGCACCAGAAGCAGCCGCCGGCCAGCGTGGCCTTGGCGAGTTTCACATCCTCCGCTCCGCTCGTTCCGCTCCCCATGGCGATACTGGCTCCTGCAAAGATGATGGTGACCGCGACTCGACGATTCATGGCTTTCGGCTCCCGGACAGGGGGATTGTAGGAAGTTCATCGGGGTCGACGACGAACCGCAGCGGTTTCTGGGCCCACGCGCCGGCATAGCCCACGCCGATTCGCGGCGTTCGCTCCACCAGCCGCTGTGGCACGCGGCTGCCGCCGGCCTCGAACCAGAGCCCGCCCCGCCGCGTGGCCGGCCGGCCATCGAACGAGCGGTCGATCCCGAGCGCCTTCGTCACGCGGCCCGGACCGACGTGCGCGCCCACGCCGCGGATCAGCACCGCGGCGGGCACGCCCCGGTCGCCGGTGACGATGTTCAGCATCCAGTGCATCCCGTAGCAGAGGTAGACATACCACCGCCCTGCCGGGCCGAACATCGTGGCGTTTCGCCTCGTCATGCCCTTCGAGCCGTGGCAGGCGAGGTCGTGGGCTCCGAGGTAGGCCTCCGTCTCGAACACGACGTGCCGAGTCGGCCGCCCGTTCGGCCCCGGGATCACGAGCCAGGCCCCGAGCAGGTCGCGCGCCACCCGATCCGCCGGTCGGTCGAAGAAGTCGGCGGCGAGCGGGTGGCAGCCGCGGGGATGGGCGGAGGCTGGCATATTCGGCATCATACGTCGGCGACGTTCTCCCCCTCCCCGCCCACCCCGCCAGGAAACCATGGAAGCAGGCATCGTCGGACTGCCGAACGTCGGCAAGAGCACCCTCTTCAACGCCCTCACGATGTCGAAGGCGGCCCAGAGCGCGAACTATCCGTTCTGCACGATCGAGCCCAACGAGGGGATGGTGAGCGTGCCCGACGGCCGCCTCCAGCGGATCACGAAGTACATTCCGCCGCAGAAGGTGATTCCGGCGGCCCTCAAGCTGGTCGACATCGCCGGAATCGTGAAGGGGGCGAGCGAGGGCCAGGGGCTCGGCAACAAGTTCCTCTCCCACATCCGCGAGGTCGACGCGATCCTGCAGGTGGTCCGCTGCTTCGACGACCCCGACGTGATCCACGTGGCC